>DASQHW010000544.1:0-3084 GCA_035631895.1 Acidimicrobiia bacterium
ACCCTCACCTGTCTGGCTGCGGTGGATCCGCGTCGGCGTCGACTGGTTGCCCGGCGAGTGGTTCGGGCCGCTGAGGAGACGGAACGCGCCGACGAGCGTGGCGAGCCAGCCGATGGCGAGCAGCCACCCGCTGAGCACGTCGCTCGGCCAGTGCACGCCGAGGTACACGCGGGAGAGGCCGACCAGTAGTGCGACGACTACCGCGGCGATCGTCGCCACGACGCGCCCGCGTCGCGGCTTCCCGAGCTCCCAGGCCAGCCACGCGACCGCGCCGTAGCACGCAACCGATTGCGCGGAATGCCCGGACGGGAACGCATCGCCGTGGGCACTCACGAGTTGGTGCACGACGGGCGGTCGCGCCCTCCCGACGGCATGTTTGGTGACCGCAACGAGCACGGCGGTGCCGGCACTGCTGAACCCGACGACGAGTGCGGCCCCTCGTCGTCGGATGATCATGAGCGCGATGACGCTCACGACCACGATCGGCGTCACGACCCATCCGCTCCCGAGCTGGGTGACGACCTTCGCCACACCCGTGAGGAACGAGCTTCGATGGTCGATGAACCACTCGAGGATTCGGTTGTCGGTGTGAACGACGGCATCACTCTCGTGAACCGACTCCGCGAGCTTCGCGATGATGCCGAGCACAACAAGCGTGATACCGAATGCGACGACGCCGACGTTCGCGCGGGGAGAGCGCGTCTCCGTCACTCAGGCGAAGCGAATCATCGAGATGCCGCCGAAGGCGAGGCAATAGACCGCGAAGGGCAAGAGATTGCGGGTCTCGAAGAACCGCATCAGGAACCGCACCGAGAGGTACGCGGCGACACCGGCAAAGATGCTGCCGACAAGGGCCTGGCCACGGATTCCGTCCCCGAGGTGACCGGCAAGGTCCGGCACTTTGTACACGCCGGCAGCGAAGATGACGGGTGTCGCCAGGAGGAATGAGAAGCGGGCCGCATCCTCGTGGTCGAGCCCGCGCACCAGCCCGGCAACCATCGTGATTCCGGAACGACTGATCCCGGCGAACAGCGCGGCGACTTGCGCGATTCCGACAACACCTGCCTCCTTGAATTCCAGCGTGTCGAGGCGACGCCCGCGCTCACCCGTGGGAAGCGCCGCCGGATGATTCTCGATGAGCCGTTGCGTCGTGCTGCGGCGCCGGACTCGTTCGCCGACCGCCAGGATCACGCCGTTGACGGTCAGGAAGATCGCCGCGGCGAGCGGTTTCGCGAACAGCGTCCGCAAGGAGTGCTCGAGCAGGAGGCCGGTCAACCCCGCGGGGATCGTTGCCACGATCAGGAGCCATGCCATCCGTTCGTCGGCCGTCTCGAGCCGTCGTGTTCGCAACGTGCGGAAGAACCCGCGAATGATTCGAACCCAGTCGGCGCGGAAGTAGACGAGCAACGCAATCGCGGTCGCGACGTGCAGCGCCACCACGAACGCGAGATAGAACGACTCCTTTTGCGATTGCGCGTTCACGACACGGTCCCAACCCAGCCACGCCGGAACGAGCACCGAATGGCCGAGACTCGAGATCGGGAACAGCTCCGTGACGCCCTGCAAGAGGCCGATCACGATCGCTTGGAAGTAGCTGATCACGTTGCGATTCCCCTTCTCCGTTTCGTGACTACCGCGCGGTGGCTGCTCCCGGGTGGCGGCGGCCGTTCATGACGGACGCGCCGGAAGGAGCAGCGCGAACTTCGGTGCGGGGCCGGGTCGCTCGAGGACGAGCCTTCCGCCTTCGGCCTCGGCGAGTGTACGCGCGAGCGCAAGGCCGATACCGTGACCGATGCCGTTGCGTCGCCGGAAGATTCTTATCGGATCGAGCGCGAGCGGCCCTTCGTCGCTGACCTCGACTGCTACTGCGCCGGACACTCGCCGAACGGCGACCGTCACGACCCCGCGCCCGTGCTGCGCGGCATTCTCGACGAGGACGTTCAGGATCTGGCGGATTGCGGGCTCGGACACCGATGGTTGCGGGAGATCACTGCCGATGGTGACGCGCAATGGTCTGCCGGCGGATGCGAGTGGGCCGTGCCAATCGCGGCCGACGTCAGCTACCAGGCGGGCGACGTCGAGAGGAGATCGGTCGACGTGTGCGTCGCGCGCAAGGCGCAAGAGGCTGTCGACGATGCCTTCGAGACGGTCGATCGGTTCCAGCGTGCCGGCGAGCGATGCGCGCATGTCGGCCCTCGGGTCGGCGAGCGACGATTCCACATGGACACGCAACCCCGCGAGGGGCGTGCGCAGCTGATGGGACGCATCGGCGCTGAAGGCACGCTCACGCGCCACCAGGCCGCCGAGCCGTTCTGCCGTCGTGTCGAGCGCATGGCCGAGGTGATCCAGCTCCTCGACACCCGACGGACCCGTGCGAACCGAGAAGTCGCCTGCCCCCAGGCGTTCGGCTGCGGTGACCAACGCGTCGACGGGTTGAGTGAGCCTGCGCGCGAGAAACAGGGCGAGCAGCGCCGCGATGGTCAAGGCTGCGGCACCGATCATCCCCATGACCAACCACGTGCGACGGATGCGATCGGTGAGGTAGCTCGCGGACTTGCTCGCTCGGACCACTCCGGCAACGCGTTCGTTGCCGTTGACGGGTACCGCAACGACGATGTTGCCGCTTTCGCGTGCGTCTCGTACGTTGCCGAGGAGCGCGCGCCGGACGGGATCGTCCGCGATCGCCGGTCCGTTTCCCGCGATGCGCCGGCCGGCAGCGTCGTAGACCGCGAAGCTGACCGCGCCTGCGCGGGTGAGCTCGATCGGGTCACCGGTCCCGAGCGCCGAGGGGTCGACCATTTGGCGCGTCTCGCTCGCCTGGCGTTCGAGGCGAAGGACCTCTTGGCTCGCGTAGAGGTACTTGACGGCGATCGCGAGCGGCACGCCGACGAGCAGCACGGCGAGACCGGCGACGCCCACGATCGAGGCCACGATCCTCGGCTTCACGGGGCATCGAGCCGGTAGCCGATGCGTCGGAGCACCGCGATGGTCGGGCGTTCAGGACCGGCGCACTGAGAAAGCTTGGATCGCAGTTGGGAGATGTGAACGTCGAGCGTCTTGGTCGAGCCGTACCAATGTTGGTCC
>DASQHW010000545.1:0-1939 GCA_035631895.1 Acidimicrobiia bacterium
GACGGGTCTTCGTAGGTGCTCGATCCACGCGAACATCGGCTTGCGTTCGAACCGCTGCAATGAGCGCAGCCGGAACCGTGTCATCCATTCGGGCTCCGACTTGTGATGCGAGATGTCGCGCACGACCGTCTCGTTGAGCCCCTTTTTCGGCTTGTACACGAAGGCGTCGCCGTCGTTCCAACCCAGGCGGTACTTGCCCAGGTCGATCCCGCTCACCGATGTGTCGGCGACTGACATTTCCAGCAACTCCTCAACGTAGGGAAGACGACCGCGATGGCGGTGAATGAGACCGGATCGACACGTCGGCGTCGAACTGATAGGTCCGGCGCTGTCCCGAGTCGAACACGCAGTCGACCGTCCGGCTCCCGTCGTGGCGCGCCACCGACCGCACCGCGTCCAGGCGGCGGCCGCGATCCACCTCTAGGTTGTCGCCGATCGCCAGCTCGAGTGCCAGCACCTTGTGGGCCGGTGGGCAGGAACGGTCGCGACGCAGAGCGAGACGTGCGAGTCGCATCATCGAAGCACCCCGGGTCGAGTCCTGCGCTTCGGACCGGGTGTGGACTTCGGTCGCACCTCCTGGTGATCGCCGCGATGGCCGACGGCGTCGCCGCAGCGCACGACCCGGCCCGTGATCGTTCCGCGGACGAAGCCCCCACAAACCGGGTCCCGTGGCTGCATCCCGCTGGTGCAGCGTGTCGCGGCCTGGCTGTGCGGGCTGCTCGTCGTCGCATCGTCGCCAGGGCGCGATCGGGCAGCGGGCATACCGGTCACGACGAGGCTCGCGTGGGCAGCATCGGCGGCGCGGGCACAGGCGGCGAGTGCCTCGCGTCCGAAGCCGTCGACCAGCGCCACACCGGAAAGGTCGAGGATGATCCGCCCCGCGCCTTCCGAGAGGCTCCGGGCCACGGCACGCCGCAGTTCAGGCATCGTCGCTGCCGTCAGGTCACCGACGGGGCTGATGACTCGCGCCGCCTGAACCCGCGTCTCCGATAGGAACGTGTTCGCAACCGTCATACCGATCCTCGGACCGCCACTGAACCACGACCGTTCCGACGGACGAGAGCGGAAGCAGCGCCACGACGCGGCGCGTGTCTGCTGAGCGTACCAGTCTCGGCAGCCGAACTAGCAAAGATTTTCTAGTATTCGTCTGCTATGGTTGTCGGGTGGCCTCGGACTGGAGCTTCCTCACCAACCACGGGCGCGCCTTGTTGTGTATTGCGCACGATCCGGGCGTGCGTTTGCGTGACATCGCCGCGACCCTCGGTGTCACCGAACGCAGCGCGTACGGCATCGTCGCCGACCTGACCGACGCCGGCTACGTCGTGAAGCAACGGGACGGCCGGCGGAACCGCTACGAGATCCAACACGATCTGCCGCTGCGAGAAACAACACCGCGCGAACGGACGATCGGCGATGTGCTCAACCTGCTCGTCGCCCGCCCCGCCCGCGGACGGTCGCGGAGCCGGGCCGCGCCGGGCGGAGCCCGAACGGCGCCCGTTCGCCGACGACGCACGCCAGCTCGAGGAGCATGAGACCGAACCCACAGGTTCGGTATTGCCCCCCGCACCGCGGCCGGTTCGCCGACCGCACCACCGAAAGGACCTCCGATGAGGGAGCGCTACCACTGCACGCCAGGCACACACGTCTGGCATGCCACCAGCCGCTGCTCGCGATATCCCCGCCTCGACTACTGGTCACGGAGCAAGGTGCCGATGGGTGACGAACTGTGCGGTGAATGTCGGCACTGGCAATCCGACGGCCGCGCGTCATCGCCCGACACCGCGCGCCTGGGCGGGTGAGCGGCGGGGAAACCGGGGCGATGTCCCCGCTCGTCGAGCGTGCCGAACACCTGAGCCAGACGGCGGGCACCGCGACCGCGGCCCTCGAACTCGTCGCTGCCGCCGGCGGCCGTCGCGACACACTGGAGGCGGCACGCGCC
>DASQHW010000546.1:0-1689 GCA_035631895.1 Acidimicrobiia bacterium
GCGCCCACGATTCGGGTTGGTATCGCTTGTACGAGTTGACGGTGGGGGCGTACATCCAGGCCAGCTCCCGCCCGCACGCGATCTGGCCGGCGATCCAGCCGCGGAACGTCGGGGAAAGGTGATCGGGCGCGCCGTCGTCCCACATCAACGACTGCTCACCGTCCCGGGACCACACGCTCGAGTGCACGTGGCACGACGACCCGACCTCGTCGGCGGAGTACTTCGCCATGAACGTGAGCGCGCGCCCGTGCTGCGACGCGATCTCTTTCGCGCCGTTCTTGTAGATGACGTGCCGGTCGGCCATCTCCAGGGGCGAGGTGAACACGAGATTGATCTCGTGCTGTCCGCGGCCGGCTTCGCCCTTCGAGAACTCGACCGGCACGCCGGCACCGTCGATTCCGTTCCGGATCGCGCGGATCAAGTACTCGTCGCGCGTGGTTTGCAGGATGTGATAGTCCTCGACGACGAGTGAGTGCGGGGTCAGGTTCGTGTAGTCCTTGGCTGCCGCCTCCTCCAGCGATTCGCGGAAGACGAAGAACTCGAGCTCGCTCGCGAACATCAAGGAGTAGCCGGCGGCGTTGGCGCGCTCGACCTGCCGTTGCAGGATGCGGCGGGGCGACACCTCCACCGGCTCCGCGCCCTCTTCGTCGACGAGATCGCACAGCACGAGTGCGGTCTTCTCGAGCCAGGGGATGTGGCGGATCGTCGCGAGATCGGGCTGGGCGGCCATGTCGCCGTAGCCCTGCTCCCAGCTTGCGAACGCGTAGCCCGGCAGCACGTTCATCTCGCTGTCGACCGCCAGGAGGTAGTTGCACGCGTGCAGCGGCTCGACACCGCCCTGCATGTGGTCGAGCCAGTAGGACCCGGTCACGCGTTTGCCGACCAGCCGTCCCTGCAGGTCGGGAAACGCGACGAGCACAGTGTCGACCAGACCGTCGCTGATCGCTTCTTCGAGCTTCGACGCGTGCAGCATCCCCCGGGTCATGGAGCGAAAGCCTAAGCCGCGTCCCGTGGGGGCGCTTACTCCGGTGTGACGTACGCGGCGGTGATGCCGCCGTCCACGACGAGCGCGGCGCCCGTCATGAACGACGAGTCGTCGGACGCGAGGAACAACGCCGCCTTGGCGAGCTCCTCGGCGCGTCCCAGCCGGCCCATGGGGATGTGCACCATGCGGCGGGCGCGACGGTCCGGGTCGGCCAGCAGCTCCTGGAGTAGTGGCGTCTCGATCGGCCCGGGGCACAACGCGTTCGCGCGAATGCCCTGGCGCGCGTATTCGACGACTAGCTCCCGGGTCATTGCGAGCACGCCGCCCTTGCTCGCCGTGTACGCGATCTGGGCGGTCGCGGCGCCGACGAGCGCGACGAACGATGCCACGTTCACGATCGATCCGCCGCCCGATGCTCGCAGGGCGGGGATCGCGGCCTTGCACCCGAGCCATACGCCCTTCAGGTTCACGTTCATCACCCGGTCCCACGTCGGCTCCGGCGTGTCGAGCACGCCCCCGTCGTCCGCAGGGAAGATGCCCGCGTTGTTGTAGACGACGTGCAAACCGCCGTAGGCATCCACCGCGGTGCGGACCATGGCGACGCAGTCGTTCCATTGCGAGACGTCGGCCCGGACGAACGTTGCCTCGCCTCCCGCCGCGCGTACCGCATCGACGGTCGCGTTGCCGGGCTCGTCCGCGAGGTC
>DASQHW010000547.1:0-5601 GCA_035631895.1 Acidimicrobiia bacterium
TCACCACGCCTCGGTACTCCTTGGTGAACTCTTCGCGGATCAGCCGGATCGCGAGACCGGGCTCCTTGTAGAGCAGGCTTCCGGGCTTCACACGCTTGGCGAGCTCGGAGATCTGTTGCCACTGCGCGTTCAGTCGCAGCATGTCGCGCTCGAGCTCTTCTTCGGTCGCGCCCTCGGCTGCGGTGCGCACGATGAGCCCGGCGTCTGCCGGCCGCAAACGGTCGAGCACTCGGCGGAGGCGTTTGCGCTCGTCGTCGGGAAGGCGCTTGGAGATGCCGTACGTCTGCGGCTGGCCCGGCACCATCACGACGAAACGGCCCGCGAGGCTCACCTCCTGCGTGAGCCGCGCGCCCTTGTGGCCGATCGGGTTCTTCGTGACCTGCACGATGATCGCCTGACCATTGCGCAGCACCCGCTCGATGCGCGGCTTCTCGCCGCCTTCGACGTCCGCCGGGTCGTACGCGACATCACCGCGATACAGCACGCCGTTCTTCGGCGTGCCGATGTCGATGAACGCCGCTTCCATGCCCGGCAGCACGTTCTGCACCCGGCCGAGGTAGATGTTGCCGTCGATCGACGTCGTCTCGTCCGTCGGCGAGGACACATAGTGCTCGACGAGCTGGCGCCCTTCGAGCACGGCGATGTGTGCGAACCCGTCGGGCCGCTGGTGCACGACCATGAGGTAGCGGCCGGCCGGCCGGCCTTTTCGGCGCGTGCCACGCCGGCGTTCGAGGGTCTCGGTGTCGAGCGAGTCGAGCAGCGAGGTGCCGTCGACGTCGACGTCGCCGAGCTCGCCGGCATCGACGTACTGCACCGCGGCGCGGGCCTCGACGGCGGTCGCGCCGCTGCCTGTCTTGGTGCGACCGCGCCCTCCGCGCCGTCGGCGGCGCTTCTTGGCAGCGCCGTCGGGAGCGGTCGCCGGGGCTGCAGAAGCCGCGGGCGGAGGCGCCGGCCTGCTGTCTCCGATCTTCGGCCGAGTGCGCGGCCGCGTGATCCCGGCCTCCTCGCGCGCCGTTTCGGCGATGTCGTCGTCGGTCAGCCCGCGATCCGCCGCCGCGTCCGTGTAGTCCTCCCCGCCTTCGAACCGCGCATGGTCCTCGGCGTCGTCGTCCTCGTCCTCCGCCTCTGCGGTGACGCCCGCCGCACTCGTGCCGTCGGCCTTCTTGCGCCGGCGCCCGCCGCGCGAGCCGCGACGCCGCTTCTTCCTCGCCGCGCCCGCGCCGCCCTGTCCATTCCCCCCGGACGCGGCGTCAGGCGCGACCTCAGCCGCTGCCGGCGGCAGCGTGACCAACGCCTCGGCGCTCGTCGCGCTCGTCGCGGCGTCCTCGGTCGTCCCATCCTCGAGACGTTCCAGATCTGACATCGATGCCTTCTCTCGTGACGCACGCACCCGGGGGTGCGTACGGGCGCGAGGAGTCGCTGCCGGCCGCGGCGGCAGATCCGCCCTCGGCATTCGCGATTCCAACCGTGATGGTGTCGGCGTCGAGCGGCTCCAGCCGCGCGCCGTCGCGCTCAATCCATTGGTGTGTACGCAGCGCCCGCACCTCGGTGATGTCGCCGATCGCGGCGAGCACCTCACCGGGCTTGGCGCTGCGCGGTTGCGTGTGCAGTTCCATCTCGACGGTCGTGTCGTCGTGCACGTCGATGGAACGGATGACCGGTCGAACGTCCTCGAGGACGTCACGACCCTTGCGGTGACGCATCGTCTCCAGCGTCTGCGCGGCGAGGCCCGCCGCGATCTGTTCCCGCGTGCCCGCCCGAGGTGCGATCTCGACACGCCACGCGACGGCGGTCACGGCCTCTTGCAGCGCGGGCGCACGATCGGCGAGCCGCCGGGCCCCGACGACCGCCATGCCCGCGGGCAATGCGCCGGAGATCGCAGCCGGTATCTCGTCCAGGTCGACGTCCGCGGCGAGCACGAGGTCGAGGTACTCCGCCTCACTCTCGTGGCCTGTCGGCAGGGCCAGCCCGAAGCTGACCTTCGGGTGGGGGGAGAAGCCCTCGGTGAACGCCAGCGGGAGCTGCACCACCCGGAACGCCCGCTCCATCGCCCGCGCGACGTCGCGGTGCCCGATCCAGCGGACTTTTCCGAGCTTCTCGTACTTGAGTCGGACCGGCATGCCGCTCGTGGATTTCATGCCTCGTCGCCCTCGCTGCTTGCCGGCACGCCGGACTCGCCGCCGCTCGGGACTCCGGCGAGCTCCCTGCGCTCCATTGTCGCTCGGCCCCCAGTCCCCCGCGTGGAGAGGAACGCGACCTGCGTTTCGCCGCCGCGTGCAAGGTCCTGGCCCGTCCCTTGCGAACCGCCGGCCGGAGGCGTCGGCGATGCGACAACGTGCTCGAGCGCGTAGTCGGTGCAGACACCGCAGTCGTAACACGGCGTCCATCGGCAGTCGGGCAGACCGTGCGCGGCGAGCGCGGCCTGCCAGTCGTCCCAGAGGAAGTCGGCGTGCAGGCCGGCCGCGATGTGCGACCACGGAAGGAGCTCGTCACGAGTGCGATGCCTCGTGACGTACCAGTCGGGATCAAGGCCCTCGGCATACGTCGCCTCGAGCCAGCGGTCGAGCGAGAAGTGCTCGCTCCATTCCTGGAACGTGCCACCGGCACGCCAGACGCGTTCGATCACGCGTCCGATGCGACGGTCGCCGCGCGACACGAGGCCCTCGGCGAAGGTCGCCGCGGGATCGTGCCACTTCAACTGGGCGCGCGTGCCCCTCATTGCGCCGCGCAGCAGCGAGACCTTGCGCGCCAGCTCGTCGACGCCGTTCTGTCCGAACCACTGGAACGGTGTGTGCGGCTTGGGCACGAACCCTCCCACCGACACGGTGCAGCTCGCCTGCTTCGTGTACTTCCGGCCGATCGCGACGACGTTGGCTGCGAGATTCGCGATGCCCAGGGTGTCGTCGTCCATCTCGGTCGGCAGGCCGGTGAGGAAGTAGAGCTTCATTCGACGCCAACCCTGGGAAAACGCGGCATCGACTGCGGCATACAGGTCGTCTTCGACGATCAGCTTGTTGATGACCTGGCGCAGCCGCCACGAGCCCGCTTCGGGCGCGAACGTCAGCCCAGTGCGGCGAACCTTCTGGATCTCGCTCGCGATGCCGACACTGAACGCGTCGACGCGCAAGCTCGGAAGGGACACGCTCACCGCGCCCGTGCCCTCCTGATCGCGGACGAGCCCGGCGACGACGCCCTCGATCCCCGAGAAGTCCGCACTCGAGAGCGAGGTCAGCGCGACCTCGTCGTAGCCGGTGCGCCGGAGGCCCTCGCGGACCATCGTGCGTACCTGCTCCTCGGGCCGCTCGCGTACGGGGCGGGTGATCATGCCCGCCTGACAGAAGCGGCAGCCCCGCGTGCACCCGCGGAAGATCTCGACGTTCAGCCGGTCGTGCACGACCTCGATCAGCGGTACGAGCTGGTGCTTCGGGTACGGCCATTGGGCCAGGTCGGCAACGGTGCGCTTGTCGACCACGGCGGGGACGTCGGGATACCTCGGGGTGATCGCGTGGAGCTCGGGGCCGTCGTACTCGCAGTCGTACATCGCGGGGACGTAGACGCCGGGGATCGTGGCCAGGTCGCGCAGCACCGTCTCGCGATCCGCCCGGCCACCGCGTTTCCACGCGCCGACCACCTCGGCCAGCTCGCCGATCACCTCTTCACCGTCGCCGATCACGAACGCGTCGACGTACTCCGCCAGCGGCTCGGGGTTGTAGGTGCAGTGGCCACCGGCAATGACCAGCGGGTCCGACGGTGCGCGGTCCTCGTTTCGCACCGCGACCCCGGCGAGATCGACCAGGTTCAAGAGGTTCGTGTAGACGAGCTCGGCCGACAGGTTGAACGCGAGCACGTCGAAATCGCCGGCGGCCCGATGCGTATCGACGCTGAACAGCGGCACGCCGGCTGCCCGCATGGCGGACTCCATGTCCGTCCAAGGCGCATATGCGCGTTCTGCGACCGCGTCACCGCGCTCGTTGCACAGCTCGTAGAGGATCTGGAGCCCCTGGTTGGGGAGCCCGATCTCGTAGGTGTCGGGGTAAACAAGGAGAAATGCGACCCGGCCGGGCCCGTGGTCGGGCGCCAGGCTGCCCTTCTCCATTCCGATATAGCGAGCGGGCTTCTCAACCCGGGCCAACAGCGGTTCGATCCGCGGCCACAGGTCTGACATCTGGGGCTCAGCCTACCGCACGCGCCAAGCGGGAAATACCGACCGCGCAGCGCGGCGCTCGTTCGGGGCCGTGCTCAGCTGAACCGGCGCATGTGGACGTTCACGACCAGACCGATGGCGATGAACGAGGCGATCAGCGCGGAGCCGCCATAGGACATGAACGGGAGCGGGATGCCTGTGATCGGCATGATGCCCATCGTCATGCCGATGTTCTCGAACACCTGTATCGCGAGCATCGCGAGCACGCCGATCGCGAGCAGGGTCCCGAAGAACTCCGAAGAGAGCAACGCGATGCGCCAGAGCCGCCACGCGAGCAGCGCGTACAACGCGATCAATGTCGCGCCACCCGCGAACCCAAGCTCCTCCCCTACCGCCGTGAAGATGAAGTCGGTGTGCTGTTCGGGCACGTACCCGTTCGTCGTCTGCAGGCCCTTGAAGAGGCCGGTCCCCGTGAGGCCGCCGGAGGCGATGGCGGTCTTGGACGCGCGCAATGTGACCTGCGTGGGGGTTTGCTGAGGTGCCGCGATCCCCGCGGTCTTCTGGTCGACGAAACCGGTGAGCCGGTCGACTCGGTACGCCTGCACCTTGCCGGTGACGATCGCCGCACCCACCAACGTCGCGCCGAGCATCAGCAACACGGCGACGTGCACCGGCTTGAGTCCGGCGACGACGAGGACCGCGCTCATGCAGACAAGGAGCACGAGGGTCGTGCCGAGGTCGTGCTGCGCGTAGACGAGGGCCATGACGCCGCCGCCCAGCGCGACGATCACGCCGACCCGCCACGCATCGAGATCGCCTCGATGTTGATGGCAGTAGCCCGCGATCGCGACGACGAGCGCCACCTTCGCGACCTCGGACGGTTGGAACTGGAACGGCCCCACCTGGAACCATGCTTGCGCGCCTCTGTGGTGGGGGCCCACCACGATGACACCCGCGAGCAGCGGAAGCACCCCGACATATATGAGGGCCCACAGATCGCGGATACGCCGGTAGTCGATCAGCATGACGAGGACCATCGCCGCAAGTCCGACACCGAACGCGACGCCCTGGCGCTCCACGTAGTAGTACTTCGAGAGGCCGAGTGTGACGAGCCGGTTCCGCGACGACGCATAGATCATCAACAACCCGAGCGCACTGATCGCGATCGGCACCGCGAAGAGCACCAGGTCGACGTGCCCGAGCATGTTCGTGGCCGATGTGGTGCGGCGGGTGACCGGTGCGGTGATGGTCGCCATCAGTCGCGGCCCGACTGTCTCGCAATTGGCGTCGGCGGTGCACTCGGATTCGTCATGTGCTCGATCACCTGCCGCACGATCGGCGCCGCAATGTCAGCGCCGTAGCCGCCTTCCTCGACGACTGCGACGACGACGTACTGCGGGTCGTCGGCCGGGAAGAACGACACGAACTCCGAAGTGGGGCCCTTTCCGGCAACCTGC
>DASQHW010000548.1:0-5690 GCA_035631895.1 Acidimicrobiia bacterium
CGATCCGCATACAGTGAGGTTATGACCCGTGAAGCCGTCATCGTCGACTGCGCCCGCAGCGCGTTCGGCAAGCGCAAGGGCGCGCTCGCCGACTGGCACCCGACCGATCTGCTCGGCCTCGTGCTCCGCACGATCGTCGAGCGCAACGACCTCGATCCGACGCTGATCGACGACGTCGTGGGCGGATGTGTCACGCAGGCGGGCGAACAGGGATGCAACGTGACCCGCAACGCGTGGGTGGCCGGCGGGTTGCCGTGGCAGGTACCGGCAACGAGTGTCGACCGCCAGTGCGGCTCCTCCCAACAGGCCGTCCACTTCGTTGCCCAGGGCGTGCTCGCCGGCGCGTACGACATCGCGATCGCGTGCGGCGTGGAGTCCATGACGCGCGCGCCGATGTCGTCGAACGCGCGAGGTGGCGCGGGACCGTTCAGCGGGGAGTTCCTGGCGCAGACGAACAACACGCTGGGCATCCAGTTCTGGGTCGCGCAGGTCCTCGCCGACAAGTGGGGGATCAGCCGCGAGGAGATGGACGCCTACGCGCTCCAATCGCATCAGCGCGCGGCGGAGAACACGCGCAACGGCTTCTTCGCGGGTGAGATCGTGCCCGTGCCGGTCGGCGAGGGACGCGAGCTGTCGGAGGACGAAGGCATCCGCGGCGACGCGTCGCTCGAGAAGATCGCGTCGCTCGGGCCGGTGTGGGAGAGCGATGACCAACCGGCGCCGAACATCACGGCTGCGAACTCGTCGCAGATGACCGACGGCGCGGCGGCGATGATCATCGCTTCGGCAGATTTCGCCGAGCAGCACGGCCTGCCCGTGCGCGCCCGGTTTCACGCGTTCGCGGTCGCGGCCGAAGACCCGGTGTTGGTGTTGTCGGCGCCGGTGCCGGTCACGTACAAGCTGATGAAGCGCACCGGTATGACACCGGACGACTGGGACGCAGTCGAGTGCAACGAAGCGTTCGCGGCCATCGCGCTCATGTGGCAGAAGGAATTCGGCTACCCGATGGAGCGCTTCAACCCGCGCGGTGGCGCGATCGCGCTCGGTCATCCGCTCGGCGCATCGGGCGTCGCGCTGATGACGCGGCTGCTCCGCCACCTGGAAGCCACCGGCGGCCGGTACGGGTTCCAGACGATGTGCGAAGGCGGCGGCCAGGCCAACGCCACCGTCATCGAACGCGTCTGAGCGCGTCTCTGAGGTTGCTGCTTTGCGACCTGCCGCCCGGGACCATTGGTCATTCACCGACCTCACCGGTCGGTAGATGACCGTTGGTCATGCCGCGCGTGCGAGAGCGGCCTGGAGCTCTCGCAGGACCGCCGGCCATTGACGTGTCGCGTCGGTCCACGTCACGGGCAGGACCCGCCATCCCGACGCACCGAGATGTCGCCAGCGGGTTCGGTCGCGTTGGAAGTCGTGATACCTGCGCCCGTCGGCCTCGAGCGCGACACGGACGTACGGCCACGCGAAGTCCAAGCGATACCGGCGCCCGAAGATGCGAACGGGGTGCTGCCGAACCGGCTCCGGGAGCGCCGAAGAGCGCAACAACCTCGCGACTTTCACTTCGAGTGTGGACTCCGCCGCCGGTTGCCCGGCAACTGCATCGAGCACAGCCCACAACTGTGTCGCTCCGGCGCGCCCGCGCCCCGCCAGCGATTCGAGGCGGAGCCGCAGCCGATCGGCAGTCACGAGCCGCATGCGACGCGCGCTCTCGAGCGCAACCTCGAGCGCCTCCTCCTCGAGCACCGCCACGAGATCGATGATGGTCCTCGACGGCCGTGTGAGGCGTAGGTCGTCTTTCCGGCACGTGTCCCCGGGCGGGAGGTCGAGCGTCCGGTGCACGACGACGAGCGTCGAACGCGGATGGCGGGTGCCTGCGACCGTGAGCTCCGGCCGTGCGTCGGCCTCGATGCCGTCGAGGCCCCACATCGTGGCGGCGCTCCTATGTGAGAGCACGGCGTTCCTGCCGGCCCACCACAGCGCCGCGCGCCGCTGCGCCGCGTCGGTCACCGGCGTTGCGGCATTCCGGTAGACGCGCGGGAACACGCGAACCCACGTCCCGCTGCGGAGTCGGCGGTCGATTTGCCGCTGGGTGAGCCCTGCGGCGAGGGCTTCTTTGTGTGGGAACACGCCATCGTGCGACGCTGCGAAGCTCGCGATCGCGACATCCGGGCGACCATTGGTCATTGAACGACCTCCTCCGTCGGTGATTGACCATTGGTCGGGGAGGAGCGGGCAGGCGCGAGTCGTTCTACACCGATGCTGCGACATCCGCGAGGGCGGCGAGCTGCTCGCAGTAGTGGTCGCGGGAGTGGTGCACGAAGCGGACGTTGACACCGGTGGCGCCGATGCCCGAGAAGCGGCGGAGCTGGTCGGCGACCCGGTCGGGCTCGGTGAGCGGGTCGAGCGGGTGCTCGTTCTGCACGATCACGTCGAAGGGCCGGTCGGGCCGCCCGGCGCGATGCAACATCTCCTCGAGCTCTGCGGTGCGCAAGCCGAACGGGGCCCAGCCGTCGCCAAGCTCGACCGCGCGTCGCAAGGACCGGAAGGTCCGACCGCCCACCCACATCGGCACGTGCGGCTGCACGGCGCTCGGGTCGACGAGAAAGCCTTCGAAGTCGACGTATGTGCCGTGATATTCGGGCTCCGGTTGCGAGAGCGCGCTGCGCAGCGCTCGCATCGCGTCGTCGGCGCGTGCGCCCCGGTCGTCGAAGGGTGCGCCGAGAAGGTCGAACTCCTCGCGGAGTGATCCGACGCCGACGCCGAGGATCACGCGGCCGCCGGTGACGACGTCGAGCGTTCCGTAGCGCTTCGCGATGGCCAGCGGGTGGTGGTAGCCGAGCACGCCGACGTGGGCCGCGAAGCGGATCGTCGCGGTCGCGTGTCCGAGCGCGCCGAACGTCGCGAGCGGATCGAAGTACCGGCCACCACGTACGGCCGCGACGTCGACCGGCACGGCGACATGCTCGCTGCAGGTGCAGTGGTGATAGCCGAGCCGTTCGGCCTCCTGCACGATCGCGATGACGTCGTCGAAGGTCGCCGTCTCCTCCCACCGCGCGTGCGCGCGCGGGAGCAACGTCAGCACGGGGGTGCCGATGCCGAGCTTCACGCCGTCGGGTTCGGCGTGATGATCCGATTGACCGCGCTCACGAGCGCGGGGACGTGCGATGGCGCGTCGTCCAGATGGCCGGTCTCGGCGAGATGGACCATCGACTCGAACAAGATGCCGAACACGCCGACGGAGATCGCGGGCGCGTGCGCGCTCGCCGCCGCGTCGGGGTCGTACTCGCGCCAGAGGTCCCTGAGGAGATCGGCGATCTCGCGGCGCGTCCGGCTTCGAAGCGCGTTCACCTCCGGCGACGTACCGACGCCTTCGAGCAGGATGATGCGCGCGGCTGCAGGGTCGGCGACGAGACACTCGACGTAGGCGCGGATCCCGACCTCGACGACGTTCTCATCGGGTCGGGCGTGGAGGAGCCTGTTGCGCACCGTGTCGAGCAGGTTCCGCAACGACGTCTGCAACGCGCCGTACATCGCGTCTTCACGATTGTCGAAGAACGCGTAGAACGCAGTGCGGCTCGTGCGCGCACTCCGCACGATGTCCTCTACCGACGTGTGGTGGTAACCGCGTGCGGCGAACTCTTCGATTGCGGCCCGCACCAGCCGCCGGCGCTGGTCGGCGCGTCGTTCGTCGGCGGACAGCCCACGGTAACGACGGCCCGTCGGTTTCTCCGGCTCGGGGGACATCGCGTGCGCAACCACTCGTGAGGAGGTTACCCGGCCGCGTGAGAACACTAGTTTTCGGGCATGCTCGACAAGCGCGCCAGCCTCACCGACGCGGTCGCCGCACATGTGCAATCCGGTGATGTCCTCCATCCGATCGTCGGACACACGCGGTGGACGGCGGCGATGCGTGAAGTCGCGCGCCAGTGGTGGGGTCGCGATCCCGGATTCACGCTCGTGATGTTGTCGTTGTCGAGTCTCGGCGCGCTGTTCTTCCGGGGCGGGCTGGTGCGCAAGGTCGTCACCGGTTACTCAGGAGACACGTTCCCCAACTTCACCCCCAACCAGTGGTTCGCCCGGGCGTACGAACGGGGCGAGGTCGAGGTGGAGCACTGGTCGTTCCTCGCGTTCTCGCAACGACTGGAGGCTGCCGCACGCGGACTGCCGGCGATCGTGACGCGGTCGATCGCGGGATCGTCGATGGAGGCCAACGCCGCGTTCGCCCGGGTCGAGACCCCGTTCGGGCCGGCCGGGTTGCTGGCGCCACTCGTGCCGGACGTGGCATTGCTGCACGCTCCCGTTGCGGACCGTCAGGGCAATGTCGCGCTGCATCCGCCGCTGCTCGAGGGCGTCTGGGGCGCGCTCGCCGCGCGGCGTGGTGTGATCGTCACCGTCGAGCGCGTCGTCGACGACCTCCGTCCCTGGTCGCATCTCGTCCGCATCCCTGCGCACCGTGTGCTCGCCGTCGTCGTGTGCCCGATGGGTGCACATCCGGGCGGCCTGTACGCCGGTGACCTCCCGGTCGACGGCTACGGCGAGGACTACGACTTCTGGGTCGAGGCGCGCGCGGCGACTCGCGCCGAGCCGGACGTGTACGACGCGTGGATCCGCGAGTGGGTGCTCGACGTCGACACGCAAGACGCCTGGTTGGCGCGGCTCGGGGCCTCGCGCATCGAGAAGCTGCATGCCAAGGCGGCACCGGGCTCCTGGCAGACGGACGAGGCCGCGTTTCCTCCGGACCTGGACGCACCGGTGAATGCGTGGGAGCGCGCGGCGGTGTGGGGTGCGCGCCATCTGGCCGGGCGCGTGCAGGCGATCGGCGCCGATGCCGTCCTCGCGGGAGCAGGAGTCGCGAACCTTGCAGCGTGGCTCGGCGTGAAGATTGCCCGTGACGCCGGTTCGGACGTGCAGCTCACTGCCGAGATCGGGTTGTGGGGTTATGAGGCGACCCCTGCAGACCCGTTCGTGCTCAACCACCGGAACTTCCCGACTGCGCTGATGCTCGCGGACGCCCAGTTCGTGCTCGGCGCGCTCGTCGGCGGCGCGGGGACGACGACGATCGGCTGCCTCGGCGGCGCCCAGGTCGACCGCGCGGGCAACATCAACTCGACACATGTGATGCCGCGGCCGTTCCTCGTCGGTTCGGGAGGCGGCAACGATGTCGCGAGCACCGCGGCCGAGAACGTGATCGTCGCCACGCTCACACCGAAGCGGACCGTGCCGCAATGCAGCTATGTGACGTCGCCGGGCGACCGGGTGTGCGCGCTCGTCACCGATCTCGGCACGTTCGAGAAGCAGGACGGCGAGCTGGTGCTGACCGCGCTCGCACCGGGCGCGACCGTCGACGAGGTGCGGGCGCTGTGCGGCTGGGAGCTGCGCGTCGCGGGCGGCGAGCTCGACGTGCTCGACCCACCGACCGCCGACGAGGTCTCGACGCTCCGCCGCTGGGATCCCCAGGGGTGGTTCCTCCGCGCGATCTGACGGCGCGTTCTGATCGCGCGGGGGTTCACGTC
The DNA here is from genome assembly GCA_035631895.1 of Acidimicrobiia bacterium. Classification (GTDB taxonomy): domain Bacteria; phylum Actinomycetota; class Acidimicrobiia; order IMCC26256; family PALSA-610; genus DASQHW01. The sequence goes on from DASQHW010000548.1 coordinate 5,514, forward strand.
GTGAGGATCACGCAGCTGGCGTTGGCGCCGCGGCCGACCGTGTGGGCGAGGCCGACGCGGGGGGCGCCTGCAGTGCCAGGCCGGCGCGCGCCGGTACGCGGGCCGGCGACCTGGCGGTCGCCCGCTTCGCCGCGGAGCTGCTGCGTGAGCTCGATCACCTGCCCGAGCGCGGATGCG
>DASQHW010000549.1:0-1998 GCA_035631895.1 Acidimicrobiia bacterium
CCGCCGGGCGGGCGACCCGAGCCAGCCACACCGGCGCGGGGCGCCACGGGCCGGTGCGGCAGAACAGACGACAGTCTTGCCGGATTTGTGAGGAAGTCAAGCGGGATGTCCGGAACCGATCGCGGCGTCGGCGCGACGCCCTATTCCTGGATCCTCACGCGCGCGTCGTCCGGAAACAACACGTGTGGGTTCAGGATGCCGGCGGGATCGAACGCGGCCTTGATCGCGCGGTAGGTGGCGAGCTCGTCGCGGCTTCGTACCAGCGTCACGTACGCGCGCTTTGCCGCACCGATGCCGTGCTCGGCGCTGATCGAACCGTGCAGCTCGGCCACGAAGCCGAGCACGACCGCTGTGACCCGGTCGTCATCGGGTGCGACGCCGGTGACATTGACGTGCACGTTCCCGTCGCCGGCGTGCCCGAAGAGCCAGACCGACGCACCGGGAGCGACCTGCTTGACGCGAACCGCGACATCGCGCACGAACAAGGCGAGACGATCGGCCGGCAGCGTCACGTCGAGCTTGTGGGGTGTGCCTTCGAGGTTGATCGCCTCGGTGTGCGCTTCCCGGTAGCGCCACAACGCACGCGCCGTCGCGTCGTCCGTGGAGACCGCGGCGTCTGCGGCATCGAGCCCGTCGAGCGCCCGGGCAAGCGGTTCGGTCGGATCCGAAAGGGCTGCCGCCTCGACCAGCACGTAGGCCTCGTGCCGTGCCGGGAACGGGCGCGCCAGCCGGAAGCGGTCGCACACGAGGTCGAGGCCGCTTTGCAGGAAGAACTCGAGCGCCTGCACGCAGTCGAGCGTGCGTCGCAGGTCTCCTACCGCGTCGAGCGCGGCATCGACGGTCGCGAATGCGAGGAGAGCGACGACCGTGAACTCCGGACGCGGCACGAGCCGCATGCGCGCTGCCGTGACCACCGCGAGCGTGCCTTCACTGCCGCACAGCAGCCCCGTGAGGTCGTAGCCGGTGTTGTCCTTCTCGAGGCCGTCGAGCCGACGGATCACCCGTCCGTCCGCGAGCACGGCCTCGATGCCCACGAGCTGGCGGCGGGTGGGGCCGTAGCGCAACACGTGCACGCCACCGGCGTTCGTTGCGACCGTCCCGCCGACGGTTGCGCTGTCGCGGGAGCCCAGATCGATGCCGTACTGCCAGCCGGCATTGCGAGCATGCCGTTGCAGCGCGGCGATCGTCACGCCGGCCTGGGCGGTGACTTGTCCCGTGCGCCTGTCCACGGGCCCGAGCGCGACGAGACGGCGGAGGTCGACGACGAGCTCCCCGTGCAACGGCACGGACCCTCCGACCAGTCCGGTATTGCCCCCTTGCGGCACGACGGCGGCGCCGGCGTCGTGACACGCGCGCAGCACGATCGCCACCTCGTCGACCGAGCCGGGCCGCACCACGGCAGGCGTTGCTCCCCGGAACCGGCCGGTCCAGTCGACGACGTGTCCCGCGACCACATCGGGATCGGTATGCACGTGTGCCTCGCCCACGACGGCACGCAACGCGGCGAGCAGCTCGGGCGCGGGGGACATCGATCATCGAGCCTACGGGTCACCGTGCCAAGATCGGGCCCGTGGACGAGCAGAGGCACGCGCTGCGCGGACGGTTACTCGTCGCCACCCCGCCACTCGTCGACCCCAACTTCGACCGCGCCGTCGTGCTCATGCTCGAGCACGGCGAGGACGGTTCGCTCGGGATCATCCTGAACCGGCCGAGCGAGATCGCGCTCGAGGACGTGCTTCCCGAGTGGCGGGCGTTCGCCGCGTCTCCGTCCGTCGTCTTCACGGGCGGCCCCGTGTCGCCGGACGCAGTCATCGCGCTCGGCCGCGCGGGGTCCGAGGAGATCGAAGGATGGGTGCCGCTCATCGACGATCTCGGTACCGTCGATCTCGGCCGTGACCCGCTCGATCTCGGCGTACCGCTCGAGGAGTTGAGGGTGTTCGTCGGCTACGCCGGATGGGCTCCCGAACAGCTCGAGGGCGAGCTCCGCGCGAACGCGTG
>DASQHW010000550.1:0-3907 GCA_035631895.1 Acidimicrobiia bacterium
AACGATCGTCACGTCGCCGCCGGTCTTGGTCTCGTGCAGCCCTTGGCTGTTGAGCCAGGTGCGCAGCGCGACATCCTGGGTGTTGCCGAGTTGCGGGGAGGCGACCTTCTTGCCCTTGAGGTCGGCGGCGCTGTTGATGGACGGCTTGACGACGAGATACGCGCCGCCCAGTGCCGTTCCGGCGACGATCCGCACCTTGCCGCTGGTCTTCTGGTATGCGTTGATCGCCGGGTTCGGCCCGACGAAGGATGCATCGAGGGCACCGGCGAGGATCGCGTTCGAGGCCTCGGATCCCGAGTTGAAGGTCTTGAGCTCGAGCTTCGCGTTCGACCCGAGCGCACTTGCGAACTTGCCGCTCGCGACGCCGATGATCGCCGGGGCGTGCGTCACGTTCGGGAAGTAGCCGAGACGCAACGTGACCGAGCTGGAACCGCCCGAAGGCGTGCCGGATGCAGGCGAGCTCGACTTCGAGGAGCTCCCGCAGGCGCCCAGCACCAACGCGAACACGACAAAGAGCGGGCACGGAAGCAGGATGCGTCGCAGGTGGCGATGCGGCACGGAGGTTTCCTTCCAAGGATCCCAATCAAGTCAGTTGACAAAGTAGGGTACGCGAGCTACATTGTCAATCGGATTAGTTGTCAATACTGACCCGAGCAGGACGCCGATGCAGGCCCAGGTGCAAGACCGCACGGAACGCGTGCACGCAGCCGTATCGATCCTTGAAGTGTCGAAGGTCTTCGGTCACGGCCGCGCCGCCGTTCCCGCGCTCGATCGTGTCACCCTCGATGTGGCGCCCGGAGAATTCATCTGCCTGCTGGGGGCGTCGGGGTGTGGCAAGAGCACGCTCCTCAACCTGGTCGCCGATCTCGACCGGCCCGTGTCCGGCACGATCACTGTCCGGGCAGCCGGCACAGGGCTGATGTTCCAAGAAGCTGCGCTGTTCCCGTGGCTCACCGCGCGGGGCAACGTCGAGCTCGCGCTCAAGCTGCGCGGCGTCGCTCGCGACGCGAGACGCACCCGTACGGACGAGCTCCTCGAGATGGTGCATCTACGCGACTTCGCCAAGAAACGGCCGCACGAGCTGTCGGGCGGCATGCGCCAGCGCGTCGCGCTCGCTCGCGCGCTTGCCCAGGACGCCGAGCTCCTTCTCATGGACGAGCCTTTCGGGGCGCTCGACGCCATGACCCGCGACCGCTTGCACGACGAGCTCGAATCCCTGTGGCGCACGACCGGCAAGACCGTCATGTTCGTGACACACAATGTGCGCGAAGCAGTGCGGTTGGGAGATCGCGTCGTGCTCATGGCGAGCCGACCCGGACGCGTCGCCGCCACCTTCGACATCGGGATACCGCGACCGCGCCGCATCGACTCCCCCGCGATCGCAAACCTCGCCGCCACGATCACCGACCGGCTCCGTGCCGAGGTAGCAGATGGCGACGGTCACGGCTGACCCCGTCGAGTCCCGCGCCCTCTCTGACCTGAGGCGGCGCGGCCCGAACCGCGGCGCACGATGCTGGGCCGCCGCGTGGCCGAAGGTGCTTGCCGTGGGGCTGTTCTTCGGCGCGTGGCAGGTCGTGGTGTGGACGGGATGGAAGCCTGAATACATCGTGCCGTCGCCGTTCACGGTGGTCAACCAGCTCGTGCACGACCTCACCGACCTGAGCAGCTCCGCCTGGGTGACCCTGCGCCGCGCCGCCGTCGGCTTCGCGCTCGCGATCGTCATCGGCGGCGTGCTCGGCATCGCGGTCGCGCGCTCGCGTGTCCTGCGTGCGGGTGTCGGATCCATGATCACCGGGCTCCAAACGATGCCGTCGGTCGCGTGGTATCCGCTCGCGCTCGTGCTCTTCAGTCTCAGCCAGAAGGCGATCTTGTTCGTCGTCGTCCTCGGAGCCGCCCCGTCGATCGCCAACGGCATCATCGACGGCATCGATCACGTTCCCCCCGTGCTGCTCCGCGCGGGACGCGTGCTCGGTGCACGCGGCTTCGCGTCGCTCCGGCATGTCGTCGTGCCCGCCGCGATGCCGTCGGTCGTGAGCGGCCTCAAGCAAGGATGGGCGTTCGCGTGGCGCAGCCTGATGGCCGGTGAGCTCATCACGACGCTCCCCGGCCACATCGGCCTCGCACAACAGCTCTCCGCCGCGGCAGCAAACGCTGACTACGTCGCCGTATACGAAGCCATGCTCGTGATCTTCATGATCGGTGTCATCGTCGACGCCCTCATCTTCGGCACCGCCGAACGCTGGATCCGGCGCCGCCACGGTCTCATCGACGCCGCCACGGCCTGAGCGCGACCGACCGCCACTGCGAAGCGCAGGGTGGCGACGATGCGGGTGGCGTCCCGATGTTCACGACGGGTGAGAGCGACCGGGTGCCAGTCGTGCCGTCATCCTGACCTCGGGCACGTCGAACCATACGCGTACGTGCGTGACGCCGGCTTCGAGTTCGGTGACGACACGCGACGGAGTGGCTGAGCACTCGAGGGTGAGGTCACCCAGATGGACTGTCCGCCCCTGAACGGCGGGCGCCGACGAGAAGGCAAGCAGAAGCTCGACCGAGTCGGCGCTGCCCGTAGCGAGGAGCGTCGCGGTCCGTTCGTCGTCCAGCGATGCGTCGATGGTCGATGTCAATTCGCCGAGCTTGACGCCGACCGACGCGACCGCGCCGTCGTGCGCGTAGTGAGCCGTGAACGGCACGTATTGATCGGTCGCGAACTTCGGGACCCGTCCGCGCTCGGCGCCGACCGCCCATGTCACGTCGAGGTAGCTGACCGCAACGACGTCGCCGAATCGTTGCTCATGACGGCGCGGGCTTTCGACGTCCTCGATGCGGACGTGTGGCACCACGACATCGCCGAGGTCGTCGAACATCTCGAGGAAGTACAGGTCGTGGACGTGGATCGTGCGCTCGTCGAGCGTGGGAGGCAACACCCGCGTCGGGTCGGCGCCGGCCAAGGCGAGCCACTGACCGGCCAGGGACACGTACCGGTCCAGGGACAACCCGTAGGCGCGGCAGTAGGGACCGCAGATCGCAGCGAGGCCGGGATGGAACAGGCGTGCAAGACGGGCGCCGATGCGCGCCGCGAGCCGCCCTCCGGCCTCGGCGAACCCTTCCGTCGGCGGGAACGACACCCACAGTGCGGCGGCCCAGAGAGCGATGCCGTCATAGGTCGGTGAGTTGTATTCGTCCACGTCGCCCAGGTGTTCGCACCGCGCCATGATCCGTTCGAGTCGGATCTCCCCGGCGCGGACCTGGCGGCGGTCGTCCAGCCGGACGCCGACCCAGGACTCGAGCCATGCATGCATGAGGTTCGGGTTCGTGTACCACGCCGCGATGCGGTCGTGCGGCTCGCCCCGCACACAACGCGCGATCGCGGCTTCCATCTCGAGGCCGAGTCCCCGCGGCAGCGTCGCCGCGTGACGTTCCAAGGTATAGGCGAGGATGCAGCCGAGGAACTGACGCCAGTTGGGGTCGTAGTGCAGCCACTCCGTTGCGTGCCCATTCCGCGGTTCGTCCTCCTCGGCACAGACCTTGAACGTGCCCGACCACGGCACTCCTTCGGCGCGGTGTTGATTGGCGAGAACCCGACGGATGCCCGCCGCCGCGCGCGCAATCTCACCGTGACGCAGGTCGACAATCGCTCCGAGGGCAGTCTCTCGAACCGAGTGCAGGTTCCATCCGGACAGGTCAATACCCGGATTGACGCCCGGTGCGATCCGAACGAGCTCCGCGTCCGGATCCCAAAGCGTCTCGTGCACTGCGCGAAGAGCTCGCAACAGGTCATCGACGGGGCGTTCCATCAGGTCTCCACACCAGAGTCACTGATCACGCGAACGGCACAAGGTACCTCGACGCTCAGCTCACGACTCGAAGCAGCAGCGCGGTTGCGTCATCGTGACGCGCCGCAGGC
>DASQHW010000551.1:0-2770 GCA_035631895.1 Acidimicrobiia bacterium
GGGCACAGGCCGCTCGACGACTTGCAGATCCCCCTCCACGATGGCGAGCGCACGCATCCGGTGACGGTATCGCCGCCCCCCTCAGTGGCGGGGAAAGGCCCCGGGTTCGGGGCATTCTCGGCCGTCGGTACCCTCGTGCCCATGGCCGGAGGGCTCTCGATCATGGACGACGACGGGAACGAGGTCGTGCTCGACGACTGCGAGGCAAGAAGCCTGCTTGCAGTCACGAGCCGCCTCGACGCGGCGACGGTGTCGGCGTGCCCGGACTGCCGCTCACGTGTGCTTGCGACCGTCGCACTCGTCGACGTGCTCGACGCGGCACCCCCGCACGCACGCGGTGGGGAGCTCGTCGAGCTGGCCGACGATGCACCGACCCTGCATCTCTACGTCGTCGACCTCGGCGCCGAGTGCGAGCACATGCGCTGGCGCGACCCACTGTTCGACGAATGGTGCGACGTGGCCGAGGTGGCCGGCCCACACGCCCGGCAATAGCCGTCAGGCGTACCGGATCAGCTCGGCGTATGCGTCGCGCAGATCGATGAGGAACGCCTCGGGGTCGACGACTGCGGCGGGGTCGATGTTGCACCCGAGGTGCAGCTCGTCGCAGTAGCTCAGCATCGTGACGTTGAGGGGGCTCCCGGTGCGGGGCCCGAACGGGTAGTTCGCCAGTATGCGCGCACCGGCGAGATACAGCGGTACCGGACTGCCGCGCAGGTTCGATGCCGCGAAGTCGATCGTGCGCGTCTGCGAGCGGGTGAGCGCGACGAGCAACGAGGTCGGCAGACCCGAGACCAACCCGGCAAGCCCCGCAGCCGCCGTGACGGCGCTCTCGCCCTTGGCGGCCTCCAGCCGGTCGTGCATCTCCTTGAAAAGGGCGACAACGTCGTGCGCGGGCTGGATCGGCACGAGGAGGCGTACGGGCGCGAAGGCGTTTGTCGTCTCCCGGTCGCCGCGTTGGCGCGTGCTCACGGGCATCGCGACGCGCAGCTCCTCGACATCGGAGCCGAAGCGCTGGTGGTAGCGACCGAGCGCACTCGCGAGACCCGTGACGAATGCGTCGTTGATGCTGCCGCCGAGGCTGCGCGCCGCGGCGTGCAACTCGCTGAGCACGAGCGCGTGCACCTCGAAGCGCCGGCGAAGCGAACGGTCGGTCAGCACATCAGATCGCGCCGGGTCCGAGACGAAGCTCTGTCGTTGGAGGGAGCCCACGAATCGTGCGGCTTCACCGGCCTTCGAAGGCAGCTCGAGCGGGTGCGTGACCGCGTGTCCAGCCGTACCGATCACGCTCCGGACGGCACCGATCCGGCGAGTGGCCGCATCGGCGATCGCCTGCCTGGTGACGTCGAGCGGCGTGTCGTGGCGCACGGCACCGCTGGGCACGTGGTCGTCCGGCGCCTCCACCGGCTCGGGATCGCGTTCGAAGTCCACCATCGCCAGGGAGAGTCTCAATCCGCCGACGCCGTCGGTGATCGCGTGATGCACTTTCTGCAACAGCGCGGCGCGCCCGCCCGCCATGCCGTCGATGATGGTGAACTCCCACAACGGCCGCGCGCGGTCGAGCGACTGCTCGGAAAGGGAACCGCACAGGTCGAAGAACGCGCGCTCGTCGCCGGGCGGCGGAACCCCGACCACGCGCACATGTGACTCGACGTCGAGGTTCGGGTCGTCCGCGAACTCCGGCGGTACGAGCCGCAACGGCGCGCCGATCACACGCTGGCGAAGGCGAGGGATCGCGGCGAGCGCACGTTCCATCGTGGCGCGCATGCGTTCGTCGCTCGGCCGCCGGTCGAGGATCGTGAGGTTGCAGAAGTCGGATCGGAGCGCGGGATCCTTCTCGACCGCCCACATGATCGCTTCGGTATCGCTCATGCGCATGACAGAAACCTATTGCGCGAGCCGGCGCGCAATCGAGTGTCAGCGAGGCACTGACGTCTGTTTGAACTCGTTCAGGTCGGTCCACGCGAACAGATCGAGCGTACGGTCGATGTCGTCGGGATTCTTCCGGTCCATGAACCGTACGAAGACGGCTCGGTCGCCGACGACGAACGTCGGTACCCCGAACATCGCGTGCCGCTTGACGGCTTCGGTGTGCTCCTGTGCCAGCTTCTCCAATGGACGCCCGGACGCGACCTCGGCTTCGACCGCATCGGCATCGAGTCCGACGGAGGTCGCGATCTCGCGCAGTACGTCCGGCTTTGCGATCTGGCGGCCTTCGTCGTGCCGGGCCGCGAACGCGGCGATGTGCCATGTGTTGAACGAGTCCGGGAACTCGTCACGCACCGCGATGCCGAAGAGCAGCGCGTTCACGCCCGTTCCCCACGCCGAGGGGTCGCGTTCCCACACGGCCGGCTCGCCTTCTTCCACGTGGACCTGGTCGAGTGAGAACGGCACGAAGGTGACGTCCCAGTCCCGTCCTGCCTCCAGGCCGGCGACCACGGACTCGTGGGCGTTGCGGGCGAACGGGCAGCGGTAGTCGAAGCTCACTGCGAATTGACGGGCCACGCGGCCTCCCTGGTACGACTGCGGTCTTCCGGCCAACCAGGCCGGCATCGTCGTCATTCCCCGCGATTCACAAAGGGTCGCATCGCGAACCCGAGGACCACGCCCAGCGCGGCACCGGCGACGACGTCCGAGCCATGGTGCAGGCGCACGTACACCCGCGTCGCCGCAACGGCCGCTGCGGCGACGTACCAGGGGCCGCCACCGAGCAGCGTCGCCGCGCAGAACCCGGCCGTGGCGTGGCCCGACGGGAACGAGCTCGTGACGGGCC
>DASQHW010000552.1:0-2952 GCA_035631895.1 Acidimicrobiia bacterium
GTCCTCTTTCATCAGGGCTTTCACACATCCCGCACTGCCATCGACCGTCGCACCGATTCGCAAGACAAGAGACTGCACGTCTTGCGGAGGCGGCACGGTGGCCGTGCCGGACGGAGCGGAAGAATACTGACTTGGGGCCCCCGCGTGTCGTCGTAACGACCTGCACGCGATGTACGGCGTCGTTGGGTACCGCGGTTCACAATCCTTGCGGTGTCCGTCGCGTTGCTGGGCCTGGCGGGATGTCAAGCGCCGGATATCCACGTGTCGCCAGAAGCGCGGACCTTCTACAGCACTGCAACGACCCAAACTGATGACCAGGCTCACCAACGGCCAGCGCTACACGTGCACGACCGCCGCGACCAACGCGTCCGGAACCAGCAGAGAATCCGCCAAATCCTCCGCCGTCACGATCGGCGAGCTCCGGCGCAGTGGCGCACCGTTCGGAGCGTTGATCTCGCAGCTACGTGCCCGGTCGCGGCAATGTGTGCGTGTGCGCTTCTCCGAACCGACCGACGTCGAGCCCACGAGTGACGAGCGAGAGCTCCTCCTCCGGTACCTCCGGCTCCAGCGCGAGATGGTGGTCGCGTCGACGGTCGGGTTGACCGAGGACCAGGCGCGTTGGCGTCCCGACGATCGTCTCATCCCGGTGATCGGCATCGTGAACCACCTCACCCATGTCGAAGCACGCTGGATCGACGGCGCGTACGCGCGCCGTCCGATCGCCCGGCGCTCGGAAGTGGAGTTCGTCGTCGCCGGCGACCGGACGCTTGCCGAGGTCGTCGACGAATACGCGGTGCGGGCCGAGACAACGGAGCGAACAGTGCGTGCGGCGCCCGGGCTCGGTGCGCCCTGCGTCGGTCCGCCGGGACTCGGGCGGTCGGAAGCGGGGCTGTCGGGACTCGATCTGCGTTGGGTACTGCTGCACCTCATCGAAGAGACCGCGCACCACGCCGGGCACGCGGAGTCGACGCGGGAGATGTTGGACGGACACCGGTCGGGGTGGTGACACAGGTCGAACCTCCACGCCTCGACAGTGCGTGAAAAGAAAAAGGTCCCCGCCCGTCGAGGGCGGGGACTGCTCCGGGGGAGAGACTCGAACTCTCAACCGTCGCGTTAACAGCGCGCTGCTCCGCCAATTGAGCTACCCCGGAATGGCCTCCGAGGTTAGCAGTGCCGGGCCCGAGCCCATGACCGCAATGGTTTGGTGCCTATTCGGCCGTCGGCGACTACTGGGCGAAAAAACGAGCTGATCCGGGGGACGGCATCAGCTCTCTTCGAGATAGTCGCGGAGGCGTTGCGATCGGGTGGGGTGACGGAGCTTGGCGAGCGTCTTGGACTCGATCTGGCGAATGCGCTCGCGCGTCACGCCGAACTCCTTGCCAACCTCTTCGAGCGTGCGGATCTGGCCGTCGTCGAGGCCGAACCGCAGGCGCACGACCGCGCGCTCCCGATCGTTCAGCTCCTGCAACGCTTCTTCGATCGCTTCGGACAGCAACGCGCGCGCCGCGGCGGTGGCCGGGGCGATCACGTTCGGGTCTTCGACGAAGTCGCCGAGGAGGCTGTCGTCCTCCTCGCCCACCGGCGTCTCGAGTGACACGGGCTCCTGCGCGATGCGTTGGATCTCGCGCACCTTGTCGGGCGTCATCTCCACCTTCGCCGCGATCTCTTCGACCGTGGGTTCGCGCCCCAGCTCCTGGAGCATCGATCGGGAGACTCGCAACACCTTGTTCATCGTCTCGACCATGTGCACCGGAATGCGAATCGTGCGCGCCTGGTCCGCGATGCTGCGCGTGATGGCCTGTCGGATCCACCAGGTCGCATACGTCGAGAACTTGAAGCCCTTCGTGTAGTCGAACTTCTCGACTGCCCTGATGAGCCCGAGGTTGCCCTCCTGGATCAGGTCCAGCAACGCCATGCCCCTGCCGACGTAGCGCTTCGCGATGGAGACGACGAGCCGCAGGTTCGCCTCGGTGAGCTGTCGCCTGGCGAGCTCACCGTCCCGCTGCACGGCGTGCAGGCTCGCGCGCTGGTTCTCGCTGATCTCGGGGGGAACGACGGGGTTACCCTCTTCGTCTTCGTGCCGCGGGTTCAGCTTCGCGTCGGCAAATAATCCCGCCTCGATTCGCTTCGCGAGCATCACTTCCTGCTCGGCGGTGAGCAGCGGGACCTTCCCGATCTCCTTCAGGTACATCCGGACGGGATCGAAGCTCCCGCCTTCGGTGTGCGTAGGTCGCGCCGCGCTGCGAACCGCTTGCAACTCTTCGTCGGGTTCGTCGTAGGACGGCCGACGCGACGACGTGGGACCGCCGGGCCGCGACACCGCGCTCGGCCGGTGCTCGGCGCGCCGGCGCGGCACCTCTGCACCCTGCTGCGCACCTGCGCGCCGCTGATCTTCGAGTTGCAACTCCTCGGCGATCTCATCGAGCACTTTGATGCCGCGCGTCTCGAACATGTCCCACAACACGCGGAGCTCGTCGGCGTCGGGCTCGAGATCGGGAAAGGCTGCGAAGATCTCGCCGGTGGTGATGAACCCACGTTCCTTGAACTGCGCGAGCACGCTTCCGACATGAGACGCGGCACTCGACGCCGCCGAATCCAACTGTGCGGCGTCGACCTCCGCCGCATCCGACTGTTCTCGACCGGACGCGACCGCAGGCGCACCCGGGAGTGCGTCCACGGACTCGTCGGGGTCAGGCGTCTCGGTCATCGGCGATCCACGTTACCAATTGCTCGGCGACGTTCTCTGCGACATCCCAATGTTCCGACGATCGCGCATTCGCGAGCGCGTCGAGCATCGTCTTGACGTCGGCACTGCGTGGATCCTCACGTCTCAACATCGACGCGAGTAGACGTTGACTTGACGCTTCGACAAGGTTCACGACGACGTGTCTGGCGAGTTCTTCCGCCGGACCGGTCGTTTCGGGCTCTTCGACCGCAAGGCGCTGGAGCAGC
>DASQHW010000553.1:0-7513 GCA_035631895.1 Acidimicrobiia bacterium
TGTTGATGCCCGCCATGAGCTCGGAGTGCACCAGCGAGAACCGGCGCGCTTCGGACGCGAGCCGGCGCGCATAGGAATCCGCACCGACACGCGTCGCCTGCACGAGCCCGGCACCGGCGACCACGATGCTGCCCGACAACACTTCCGCGCCCGTGTGCTTCGCCACCGGCTCGGACTCACCGGTGAGGAGCGACTCGTCGACCTCCAAGCCGTCGCTCCTCCGGACCGTGCCGTCGGCAGCCACCTGATCGCCCGCGCGGACCTCGCAGAGGTCGTCCAGCACGACCTCCGTCACTGCGATCTCCTGCAGCTTGCCGTCGCGCACGACGCGTGCCCTCGGCGCCGACAACACCGCGAGCCGGTCGAGCGTCCGCTTCGCGTGCCATTCCTGCACGACACCGATCAGTGTGTTGAACAAGAGCACGAAGCCGAACAACGCGTCCTGACCCTCGCCGAACACGAGGATGAGGACGAACATCGTCCCGAGGATCGCGTTGAAACGGGTGAGGACGTTGGCGCGGAGAATCTCACCGAACGTGCGGCTGGTGCGATCGTCGGCGACGTTCACCTTGCCTTCACGTACGCGCAACGCGACGTCATCCGGCGTGAGGCCGCCTTCGGGCGTCGTGACGTGCGCAGCCGCCAGCGTGGTGTCGCTCACCAGGCAAAGCTATCGGCGAGACGTAGGGTTGTCCCGTGGCCGAGTACCCCGCGCGATGGGAGAGCGACGTCGTCCTGGCCGACGGCGGCACCGTTCGGTTGCGGCCGGTGCGGCCCGACGACGGCGCGGGGCTCCTCGCGCTGTACGAGCAGTTGAGCGACGAGTCGATCTATCTCCGCTTCTTCTCTCCGGTTCCCCGCCCCACCGCCGCGCAGCTCGAACGGCTCACGAACGTGGACTACGACGCGAGGTTCGCGCTGGTGGCCCAGTTCGGCGACGCGCTCCTCGCGATCGCCCGCTACGACCGCGTCGGACCCGACGAAGCGGAGGTGGCGTTCACGGTGCGCGACGACCAGCAGGGTCGCGGGCTCGGCACGCTCATGCTCGAGCATCTCGCGGTGGTCGCGCGCGCCCACGGCATCCACACCTTCTCGGCGGACACGCTGCCGAACAACACGCGCATGCTGAACGTCTTCCGCGATGCGGGATGGACCGCGGAGCGCCGCTTCGTCGAAGGAACCGTGCACGTGCGGTTCTCGATCGAACCGACCGCGTCGTCGGTGGCCGCGGTCGAGGCGCGTGAATCGCACGCTGAGGCCGCGTCGATCGCGCGGCTGCTTGCACCGCGCTCGATCGCGCTGATCGGTGCGAGCCGCGAGGCGGGAACCATCGGGCACGAGCTCCTCCGCAATCTGCTCGCGTTCGGTTTCCAGGGCCCGGTGTACCCGGTGAATCCTTCGTCGCTGTCGGTTGCGGGAGTGCGCGCGTACCCGACGGTGCTCGACGTCCCCGACGCCGTCGACGTCGCCATCGTCGTCGTGCCGGCGGCGCTGGTTCCCGAGATCGTCGAGCAGTGCGCACGCAAAGGCGTGCACGGCCTCGTGATCATCAGCGCCGGCTTCGCCGAGGTCGGCGGCGACGGTGAGGCGCGCCAGCGCGAGATCGTCGCCACCGCGCGCCGGAACGGCATGCGGATCATCGGGCCCAACTGCCTCGGCGTCGTCAACACCGCCGCGGAGGTGCGGATGAACGCGACATTCGCGCCGGCGCCCCCGGTTCGCGGATCCGTCGGGTTCCTCTCGCAGTCGGGCGGCCTGGGCATCGAGCTGATGGCACGCGCGGGCGCGCTCGGCATCGGGATCTCGGAGTTCGTGTCCGTCGGCAACAAGGCGGACGTCAGCGGCAACGACCTCCTCCAGCACTGGGAGACCGATCCGAGCACCAAGGTCATCCTCTTCTATCTGGAATCGTTCGGAAACCCGCGCAAGTTCGCCCGTCTCGCGCGTCGCGTCGCACGACAGAAGCCGATCGTCGCGGTGAAGAGCGGGCGCACGCTTGCCGGCAGCCGTGCCGCGTCGTCGCACACCGCCGCGCTCGCATCGCCGGACGTTGCCGTCGACGCGCTGTTCCGCCAGACCGGCGTGATCCGCGTCGACACGCTCGAGGAGCTCCTCGGCACCGCGCAGGTGCTGTCGAGCCAACCGCTCCCGAATGGCCCCCGGGTCGCGATCGTCTCGAACGCCGGCGGACCGGGGATCCTTGCCGCCGACGCATGTGCCGGTGCGGGCCTCCAAGTCGGCGAGCTGTGCGACGCGACCCAGCGGGCCCTGCGGGAATTCGCAGCCCGGGACGCGTCGGTGCGCAACCCTGTCGACCTCGTCGCCGGCGCGTCGGCCGATGACTTCGAGCGGGCGCTGCGCACGTTGCTCGCCGACGAGCAGATCGACGCGGTGCTCGCGATCTTCGTGCCGCCGCTCGTGACCCGCGCCGCGGACGTCGCGCGGGCGATCGCGTCTGCGGCACGGGACGCGGGCCCGAAGCCCCTCGTCGCATGCTTCCTCGGCCGGGAAGGCGTGCCCGCCGAGCTGCGCGGTGACGACGGCCGCCGGGCCGTGCCCTCGTTCGCGTTCCCCGAAGCCGCCGCCCGTGCGTTGGGACGCGCTGCGGCGCTCGCGGAATGGCGGCGGCAGCCCGTAGGCGTGGAGCCCGAGCTGAAGAACATCGACCTCGATGGGGCGCGGGCCATGGTGCGCCGTCAGCTCGCGGCCGCGCCCGAGGGACGGTGGCTCGATTTCAATGACGCGTACGACCTGCTGCAGTGCTTCGGCATCCGGGTCGCGGCGGGGCGGCTCGTACACGACGCCGACGGCGCCGCGCGCGCGGCGGCGGAGCTCGGCTTTCCGGTCGTGCTGAAGGCGGGGTCACCCGAGATCGTGCACAAGAGCGACGTCGGCGGCGTCGTCATGGGCTTGACGGACGACGCTGCCGTGCGGGCCGCCTTCGACGACATGGCCGCTCGCGTCGGTGCGCGCATGGGCGGTGCGATCGTGCAGGAGACCGTCGACCGTGGTGTCGAGACGATTGTCGGCCTCACCCAGGACCCTTCGTTCGGCCCACTGGTGCTCTTCGGGCTCGGCGGGGTCACCGCCGAGCTGCTCGCCGACCGCGCGCTCCGCACGGTGCCGATCACCGACGAGGACGCGCACCGACTCGTGCGCTCCCTGCGCGGTTCACCGCTGCTGTTCGGCTACCGCGGGCGCCCGGCCGTGGACGTCAACGCGCTCGAGGATCTCGTGCTGCGCGTCGGTCGTCTGGCCGACGAGCTTCCCGAGGTCTCCGAGATGGACCTCAACCCGGTGGTGGTCTCCGAAACCGGCGCGCTCGCCGTCGACCTGAAGATTCGCTGTGCACCGGCGCCCGACCGCGTGCCCCCGGACTACCGCCGCATGCGGGCCTAGGAACCGTGCGGCCGACGGTACCTTGAAGCACCTATGACCTCCGCGTCGACGACGACGTGCTATCGGCACCCCGACCGCGAGACGGGCAGGCATTGCACGCGTTGCGGTCGGCCGGCGTGCGCGGACTGCCTGCGTGAGGCGTCGGTCGGCGCGCACTGCGTCGACTGTGTGCGCGCGTCGGCGCCCACGACCGCACAGCGCGTACGCCTGCGCTGGCGCGGCGAGCACATGCTCGCGACGAAGGCGATCGTCGGGATCACCGTCGCGGCGTATCTCCTCATCAGCGCGCACGACGGCGGACCGGCCGGGACCGGCACGCTGAGCCGCGACCTCGCGCTCTACGGACCGGCCGTGCACAACGGCGAGTGGTGGCGGCTGTTCACGAGCTCGCTCGTGCACTACGGCCTCATTCACATCCTCTTCAACATGCTCATCCTGTGGCAGGTGGGCATGATCCTCGAGCCGGGTGCAGGCAAGGCTCGGTTCGCGACGCTGTACGTCGTCTCCGTGCTCGGTGGTTCGGCAGGCGCGCTCCTGATGACCCCGAACGCGTTCACCGGAGGCGCGTCGGGCGGTGTGTTCGGTGTCGCGGCAGCCGCGACGCTCGTCATGCATCGCCAGGGTGTCCGCTTCTGGGATACGGGCTTCGGTCCACTGTTGGTGATCAACCTGGCGCTCGGCCTCTTCCTGCCGGGCATCTCCATCGGCGGTCACATCGGCGGTCTCGTCGCCGGCACGGTGGCGGCCGAGGCGATGCTGCAAGCGCGCAAGACGGAGCAACCCGCACTCGGTTACGTCGGCGCCGCGTTCGTCGGCGCGGCGTCGGTGCTGCTCGCGTTCGCAGTCGCGCGCTGACGTCAGTCGACGCGCACGAGCTCGACTACCCCCGTGTCGTCGTCCTCGACGAGACGGAAGCCGCACTGTTGCGCGAGCTCTCCTCGCCCCTCCCACGGACCGGCCGCCAGGATCTCGTCGCCGGCTTGGAGCGTGATGCGGCGCGGTCGGTAGAAGTAGCGGCCACCACGCTTGATCGCGAGCAGATGGAATCCGGTGTCGTCGCCGACCTGCTTGCCGGCGACGGTCGCGCCGTCGAGCGCGCTCCCGCGCGCGATCGGGTACTGCACGGACACCTCGTCGGTCTCGCCCAACGCGACCGCGAGCACCGGGTGCATCTCTTCCTGCTGCTCGACGAGCCACACGAGCTGCTGGGCCGCGTCGCCGACCTCTTCGGATGCGGCACCGATGTGCAGCAGGCCGCGCAAGCCCGACGGATCGACCGTCTCCGCGCCGGCACGGAGCACCCACAGCTCGAGCTGCTCGCGCATCTCGTCGAGGCGATCTTCGAGCTGTGTGACCTGGGTGGCGAGCCCCTGATCGTTGAGCAACAGGGCGCTGTACGCGAGCCCGACCGCCGCCTCGGAGAAGTTCTTCATCTCGACGAGCACGTCGACGGCGCGGTCCAGGTCGGAGATCGCCGGATTCTCCTCCACCGCGGCGGGCCGCCACACGGGCGCACCCGCGAGCTCGCGCAGCTCGGCGATGCCTTCACGTGCGCCCCGCATGATCAGGACGTCGTCGGGCAGGAGCACCTCGTCGCCATCGGGGTCGATGATCCAGTCACGACCACGTCGCAGCGCGACGACACGCATGCCGACCTCCATCGGCAGCTCGACGTCCTCGAGCGACCGGTTCGCCAGCGCAGAATCGGCGCGCACCCGCACGCGGTGCGAGACCTCTTCGGCGTCGCCGAGATCGGCCACGAGTGCGGGCGGGATCCCCAACCGGTGCGTGACCACGTGCGAGATGTCGATGGCCGCGTTCCCCATGCGCTCGATCGCGGAGACGACGTGGAGCACGCTCGCGATCTGCTCCGCGTCGTGCTTGGAACGCCCGGCGAGCACACAGATCTCGCGCATCTCGTGGATGAGGTCGGTCAGACGTTCCTCGAGGTCCTCCACCTCGTCGGCCATTCGCTCGTCGGCGAAGAAGACCGCCGCGTATCCGAGGTCCACCATCAGCTCGGAGGTGTCCTTCGCCTCCGAGAGCATCGCTCTCAGATTTCTCGGTCGTTCATCCATCGAATGCTCCGGGGCTCATCGCAGGTCACGTGAGCCCGAGAACCACGATCGCCAGGATAAGCGACAGCGCGCCCAGGAGATCGAGGCTCGAGGTCACGAGCGGGATGCCGTGGTTGTCGGGGTCGAGCCCGAACCGATACGTCGCCACGGCCGAGTAGAAACCGACGACCACTGCCCCTGCCGTGGCGAGGAATCCGGCGAGCAGGGTCACGCCCAGCATCCGGACCAGGCCCGGGCTTGCCGCGCCGACGACGTGCGCGGCGACCGTCGACGACAGCCCGAGGAAGACGAACACCGGCACGGCGTACACGAACACGAGCAGGACATCCTCGGCCGCGGCGCCCAAGCGCGCCCGGCCTTCGCCGAGTGTTCCCAGGTGCAGCTTGGTCGAGACGCGCGCCGAGAGGATCGCGCCGAGAGATCCCGAGTCCTCCAGGAACGGCGGCACGAGGACCAGGAGCGCGGGATACGCGAGGAATGACTCGAAGCGGCGCTCGATCGTCATCCCCGCGAGGACGTCGACGGCGCCCGCGAGGGCGAGCACCGGCAGCGACTCGACGACGATCCGCCGCAGGATCGCGAGACCACGTGCCCGGAACGCGAGGACGGCGGCACCGACGGCACCCACCGCGCACACGATCGCGACGAGCGGCGTCAGCACGTGGAAGCCGAGCAGGTAGGTCGCGAGGAAGAGGCTCGGCAGCGTCACCATGTCGCCGGCGGCCGTGACGATCGGTGCGGCGACGTTGTCGAGGTCCAGCGTGCGGTTCGCGCAATACGCCGCGACGGCGACGGTCAGGACGAGCACCAACAGCGAGGACAGGACCGCACCGACGACGGAGACGACCATGAAGTCCGCGATCGAGATCGTCTTGCCCACGCCGAAGGTTTCCGACATCACCTTGGCCAGCACCGCCAGCACCGCCGAGATCGACAGCGACGACACGATCGCCGCGGCCATGTTCTGGCCGACGTCGGTGTCGATCCGGCGCGACAGATGGAACGTTCCTGCATGGATCCGGGTGCCGAGCCGGCTCCCGAGCGCCCCGAACACGTTGCCCCGCATGCCGATGGCGGCGGGCACGAGCACGAGCAGGCCGGGGAGCTCCTTGAGCGTGCCGGTGATCGAGCCCAGCGTGATGCCGGCGACGAGGTCGCCGCCCGAGGAGATCAGGAGCGCGATGAAGCCCGCGCGGACCCCGGCGAAGTCCGCGCGCAAGAGCGCGACGAATCGCGCGCCGACACGACGCGGGAAGCGGAGCATGTGGGACTCGGCGGTTCGGCCATCTGCGGTCCTCCGGAGCTCGTCCGGAACCGGGGCAGCGTAGCCCGCCGCGTCGAGTGCGCGGCCGATCCCGGCTAGGGAAACCGCCAACGGGTCGCGGTCGCGCCGAAGAGGGTCGACTCGCGCGCGATGTCCCGTGCGATCCACCCGAGCACGACGTGCGGGCGCACCGTGTACAGCACGTCGACGAATTCGAGCGTCATCGACCAGCCGTACTTCGGGCTGCAGGCGTCCACGAACGCCCGGCGCCGTGCTTCGTCGGTCGTGGCTTCCCCGCGTCCTTCGATGATCACGCAGTCGTCACCGCTGTCGAGGTTCACGGTGACCCGCGCATCGCGCGCGAGGTTCCTGGCATGCCTGGCCCCGGTGCTGAACTGCACGGTGTCGTCGAGCCAGACGCCCCACACCGGCCGCACGTGCGGACGGCCGTGCGGGCCGATCGTCGTCACCCAGTAGTTGCGGGCACCGGCGAGCTGCTCCTCCGCCCATCGCCACGGCAACGGTGCGGCCCCGAGATACCCGTCGGGCATGTCGGGACGATCGGCAATCGGCTCGGCCACGAGACGCCTCAGACGGTCAGCCCGTAGAGCTCGGCGACGTTGTCGTGCAGGATCCGCGCGCGGGCGTGGTCGTCGAGATGGCTCGCGTGCTCTGCGAGCAGCTTCTGGCTGTCGGGCCACGTCGCGTCGCTGTGCGGGAAGTCGTTGGCCCACATCAGGCGGTCGGTGTTCATCAGATGCGCCGTGCGGAA
>DASQHW010000554.1:0-1844 GCA_035631895.1 Acidimicrobiia bacterium
GCATCTGCATCGGCGGCCTGCGCGGCACGGAGCGCGTGCAGGAGCTCCGCCTTGCGCTGCGCGAGCTCGCGTTCGGCGGCTGTGATCGCCGCGGACGGTTCGGCAGTCGACGACTCGTCAGTCGCCCACTCGTCGGTCAACCGCACGTACGTCCGCGGTTGCCCCGGTCCATTGCGATCGTCGCCGGACGCGACGTGTGGAGCAGCGGCGTGCGACTCCGAACGGCTGCGCAGCCGGCGAAGAAGGCGCCTGCCACCGTTCGGTGTCTCGCCGCCGTCCTCGGCGGACGCCTCGGGTACCTCGGGCGACTCAGGCGGCTTCATCCGTGGATCCTCCAACAGCGCGCGGCGGGCGCGACACGACATGGCTCGATTCGCGGGTCACCCGGCCCTTTGCGCCGAGAGCCCGCCGAAAACACGTTGGGCACCGCATACCCGTTTGCGGGCCCCATCCCTCCGGACAACTGCCCAGCCTCTCTCGTCCGCAGAGTACGCAAGCAATTCTCGTCATCGGGCGCGACGACTGTCAAGGGATCGAACCTGGTCGTGATTACCAGCGCATGTGCACGAATACGTGCATGTGGAGTGCGCGCTCGTTCGACGCCGAGTCATCGTGAAGGTCACTCGTTGACTGCACCGGATACGGCGCCGCGCTCCGGTGAACGCTCCGTGGAGGTCCTGGATCGGATGTAACCGGCGACGAGATCGCCGCACGCGCCAAGCGCCTACGACGATTGCGGCACGTCGATCGTGTCATCGCCGAATGCCGGGGGGACGCCACCGAGGCCGAGCTCGGCCATGTCCTCGAGCGACTCGACCGGTCCCCGCATCGCGCCGGTGGGCGTCAAGGAATGCGGGAGACATCGGAACACGATTGCGGCGCTGATCAACGCGAGGGCCGCCCCGACGGTCACCGCGAGATGTATACCGCCGACGAACGCGTGATCTGCACCGTTCGTCAAAGCCGTGCGTGCGGCCTGCGGAAGGCTCGCTGCGACGCGCAGCGCGCCGGCGATCGACGCCCGTGCCGTTGATCGATCGGCGGCCCCGAGCCCGCGAACGAACGGGGCAACGCGGCTGCTGTAGCGCGACGCGGCGACGCTGCCGAGGATCGCAATGCCGAGGGCGGCTCCGAGCTCACGGGTGGCGTCGTTCATCGCAGACCCCGCACCGGCACGACGAGGCGGAACGGCCATCATGATGGATGCCGTCATCGGCGACATCGACAGCGCGATGCCGGTCGTGAGTGGGATCACGCAGACGATCACGTATGCATACGCCGTATGCGGGGTCAGGCCGTTGAAGAGCGACAACCCGAGCGCGATACACAGCATTCCGAAGGCGACGGTGCGGTGCGCGCCGAAACGCGCGCTGAGTCGGGGCGTGAAGGGTGCAACCACGACCATGATGATCGCGATCGGCATCAGTCGAAGCGCCGCGGACAGCGCGCTGTAGCCGAGCACGAGCTGGAAGTACTGCGAGATGAGGAACATCACACCGAACATCGCGACGAACACCAGGATCATGCCGCCGGTTCCCGTGCTGAACGCCGGATTGCGGAAGTAGTGCATGTCCAGCATCGGCTCGTCGGAATGCAGCTCCCACGCCACGAACAGTGCGAGCACGATGATCGCGACCCCGAACGCGCCGAGTGTCGCCGCGCTCGACCAGCCCTTGTCGGGCGCCTCGATCAGTCCGTAGACCAGCGCGACGACGCCGACGATCGACAGCAGTGATCCCACCGGATCGAAGCGTGCTTCTTGCGGGTCGCGCGACTTGGGAACCAGGAACTTTCCGGCGACGAGCGCGACGATGATGATCGGCACGTTGACGAGGAACACCGAC
>DASQHW010000555.1:0-11305 GCA_035631895.1 Acidimicrobiia bacterium
CGTCGTCGGGCCGAACGGCTCGGGAAAGTCCAACATCGTCGATTCGGTCGCGTGGGTGCTCGGCGCCCAGGGCGCGAGGGCGCTTCGTGGCGGGAAGATGGACGACGTCATCTTCGCGGGCACCGCCGACCGTCCCGCACTGGGCCGCGCCGAGGTCTCGCTGACGATCGACAACAGCGCGCACCTGCTGCCGATCGAGTTCTCCGAGGTGACGATCACCCGGATGCTGTTCCGCACGGGCGAATCGGAGTACATGATCAACGGGGCGCCGTGCCGGTTGCTCGACATCCAGGAGCTGCTCTCCGACACGGGCATCGGTCGCCAGCAGCACGTCATCGTCGGCCAGGGCCAGCTCGATGCCGTGCTCAATGCACGGCCCGAGGATCGCCGGGCGATCATCGAAGAAGCTGCGGGCATCCTCAAGTTCCGCAAGCGCAAGGAGAAGGCCGAACGCCGCCTCGACGCCACCGAGGGCAATCTCTTGCGGCTCACCGACCTCCTACGCGAGGTTCGCCGTCAGCTGCGGCCGCTCGAACGCCAGGCGGACGCGGCGCGCCGTCACGACGGCATCGTCGCCGAGCTCGATGCGGTGCGTCTGCATCTCGCGGGCCGCGAGATCGAGCAGCTGCGGAGCCGCGAGCGCAAGCGTGCCGATGCACGCGGCGATCTCGCCCGAGAGGAACAGGACGTGCGGGTACGTCTGCGCGCGCTCGACACCGAGGTCGTCGACGCCGAACATGCGCTCGCGGTGCCGGGTGACGACGACGTCGCGGATCTCCTGGCGCGAACCGTCGCGTTGCGCGAGCGCAGCCGTGGACTCGTCAACCTCGTCACCGAACGGACCCGTGGGCTCGAGCGCGAGCTTGCCGCCGTCGCGGACGAAGGTGTCGTCGAGTCGCTCGTCGCGGAGGCTGCGGAGCTGCGCGCACAGCTGGCGGCGGTCGACGCGGACTTCGACGCGCTCGCGCCGACCCGTGCGGAGGTCGATGCCGCCGAGGCCCGCGTGGCGTCGCTCGTGCACGGACCGTCGGTCGGCGAGGCCGAAGCGGTGTACCAGGGCGCACGGCGCGACGTCGACGAGCTCGCGCAGCGGCGCGCGCACATCGAGCTCGAGCTTGGCCGGACCCGAGACACGTTGACGCGTACCGACGAGGAGCGGGAGGGCTTACGGCCGGCAGTTGCCGAGGCCGACGCCGCGGACGCCGAGGCGGCACGCGCCCGCGACGAGCTCCGGTCCCGGTCCGCGGTGGCGAGGGAGCTGACGCCCGAGGGCCGGGAGCTGCGCGCCGCCGAAGAGGCCGTCCAGCTCGCCGATGCCGCATGGCGCGAGGCCGAGACCGAGGCGTCACGCTGGCGGGCGCGCGCCGAGATGCTCGCCTCGGCGCTCGACGAAGCGCACGCCGCCGCCGGCGGCGAGCACCTCGCCGACCTCGACGGCGTGCTGGGGCCTCTCGTCGACCTCCTCGAGATCGACGAAGGCGCGGAGGTCGCGGTTGCAGCCGCGCTCGGCGACGCGCTCCAGGCGATCGTCGTCGAAGGCGACGCGGCGGCACGCGTCGCGATCGAGCGCCTGAAGCGCGGCGACCGGCAAGCCCTGATGCTCGTCGCCGAAGGACGCGCGCGTGGGGTGCAGATCTCGTTCGCGCCGGCGCAGACGCGTCCGCTGGGTGCGTGCGTCCGGGGCCTGCACGACGGCCTCGATCCCGTGCTGGCACGGTTGTTCGCGGCGTTCGTGCTCGTCGACGGCGGCTGGGAGCAGGCACTCGACGTCGCGCTCGCGAACCCCGGCGTCATCGCGGTCACACGCGAAGGCGACCGCTTCGGTGGTCCGAGCCCGTGGCGGGCGGGGCCGCCCGGATCGTCGGTCGTCACACCGGCCGCGCTCGCAGACGCGTCGACGCGCGCGAGTGACGCCGAGGTCAAGCGCGACGAGACCGCCGCCGAAGTCGACACCGCGCGCCAACGGCTCGCGGCCGCGCGGCGGGCCGAGCTCCTCGCGGCCGAAGAGGAGCGGCGGCTCCGGGCGGAGCTCGAGACGCTCCTCGCTCGTGCGGCGGAGCTCCGGCGTGACGTGGAGGTCCGCGCGGCGTCGCTCGACGAACGGCGCGCCGCCCTTGCATCTCGCCTCACCGATCTCGACGCGGAGATGGCGTCGCTTCCCGACGCCGAAGTCGCCGCGAGGGGCCGGCTCGCGCAGGCCGAGCAGGCGCGCGACGACGCGCGGACGCGGCGCGGCGAATACGAGCGCCTGCGCGCGCAGACGGCGGCGTTGCGCCGGGACTTCGACATGCGCGGGGCGGCGGTCGAGGAACGGCGCGCCGTTCTCGGCGCACGCCTCGTCGAGGTCGAGGCCCGTCTCGCGGCGCGGCCCGACGAGGAGGCGAAGGCCCGGGCTCGCCGCGGCCGCCTCGAAGCCCGGCGCGCCGCGATCGCCGAGCTGACGATGCGGCTGCGCGACCGCACGTCCGAGGTCGAAGCGCTCGCCGGACGGCTCCAGCGCCGCCGCCGGGAGCAGTCCGAGGCCGCGCGCGAGGCCGGCCGTCGACTCGACGGATTGCGCGTCGAGCGCGCGGCCGCCGAGAAGCAGCTTGCGGAGCTGCGTGAGCGTGCCAGCCGGTTGGAGGTCGAGGAGGCCGAGATCCGCCTTCGGCTCGAGCAGGCGATCGAGTCCGTCCGGCGGGAGCACGACTGCGAGCCGGACGTCGCGGTCGCGGCGCCCGGGCCCGAGGTGCCCGAGGGCGCCTCGTTGCCGGCCCGCGCGCGGGAGCTCGAGCGAGAGCTCCGGCTGATGGGTCCGATCAACCCGCTCGCGCTCTCGGAGTACGACGCGCTGCTGGAACGCCATGAGTTCCTCCAGCAACAGCTCGACGACGTCAAGAACACGCGCCGGGAGCTGACACGCGTCATCAAGACGGTCGACGAGGAGATCGTGCGCGTCTTCGAGATCGCCTTCGCGGATGTCGCGCAGAATTTCTCGGAGCTGTTCACGATGCTCTTCCCGGGCGGGTCGGGCCGGCTCGTACTCATCAATCCCGAGGACATGTTGAACACCGGCATCGAGATGGAGGCGCGCCCGTCGGGCAAGATGGTCCGGCGCCTGTCGCTGCTGTCCGGTGGTGAGCGCTCGCTCGCGGCGCTCGCGTACCTCTTCGCCGTGTTCCGCGCCCGGCCTTCGCCCTTCTACTTGATGGACGAGGTCGAGGCCGCCCTCGACGACGTGAACCTGCATCGTTTCCTGGATCTCCTCCACGAGTTCCGCAACGAGGCGCAGCTGCTGGTCGTGTCCCACCAGAAGCGCACGATGGAGGCGGCCGACGTGCTCTACGGCGTGTCGATGCCGCCCGGCGGTTCGAGCCGTGTCGTGAGCCAGCGGATCAGCGACCTGCAGTTCGAGGACTCGCCCGCGTAGTCATGCTCCTGACAACGGCCGACCCGTGCGGCGTGCAGCGGCGACTCTGGCTGTGTCACTGGGTCCAGAGCTGGACCGACAATCGCAGGGCGATCGACGTGGCGCGGTGGGCCTCGCCATGGTTGAGCATCGTGCTCATCGTGCTCGCGGCGGCGATCGCTATCCGGCTCGCGCGCCGGGCGGTGCGGCGGGCGGTACGGCGGTGGGAGCAGGGCGGCCGGTTGACGGCGCTGCGCCGGCGCGCGTCGCTCGGCGTGTTCCAACCGGTGCCGCGGGTGACTCCGGTCGCTGCCGAGCGGCGTCGTCAGCGCGCCGCGACCATCGGCGCCGGCTTGTCGAGCTTCATCGCGATCATCGTGTGGATGATCGCGATCGTCTGGATCCTCGCGGTCATGGGCGTCAGCGCCGCCACGTTGCTGACGAGCGCAGGATTGCTCGGCGTCGCGCTGGGCTTCGGCGCGCAGAACCTGTTGCGCGATCTGATCAGCGGCACCTTCATCATCTTCGAGGACCAGCTCGGCGTCGGCGACGAGGTCGACCTCGGTCTTGCGTCCGGCACCGTCGAGGAGGTCACGTTGCGCAGCACGCAGGTGCGTGACGTCGAAGGTGTCGTGTGGCACGTCCCGAACGGCGAGATCCACCGCGTCGGCAACAAGTCACAACAGTGGTCACGCGCCGTTGTCGACGTGCCGATCTCGTCACGTGCGGACCTCGACCGGGCCCGAGACCTGATCAAGACGAAGGCCGACGAGCTCGCACACGAACCCGGCTGGCGGGAGCGCCTGCTCGATGCGCCGGAGATCTGGGGCGTCGAGTCGTTCACGGCCGACACGGTGACGATCCGACTCGTCGTGAAGACGGCGCCCGGACAGCAATTCGCCGTCGCTCGCGAGTTGCGAGGCCGCATCAGCAGCGCCCTCCTCGCCGCGGGCATCGCGCCGGCTCCCGTCGCGGGCGTCGATGACTCGTCGCGATGACTTGTCGCGTGAGGCGCCTGGGTAGCCTCCGGCGTGCGGGCGCAGCGGGGCGCGCCGGAAGGCGTGCCACAGAGAGGGAGCCGTACCCGACGTGGTTCTCGTGATTGTCATCATCGTCGTCGCCGTCCTGCTCGTTGCGGGCGGCGCCGCCCTCGTCATCACGCGGCGACGTGAGCACCCACGGGTGGCGGGCGAGCCGTTGGCGCCACCGCCGCCCCGCATCCCCGCGGACCTCGACGTCCCGGTCCCGACGGTCGAGGAGCTCGAGGCGCTGCTCGAAGCGCCTGCACCGGTTGTCGAAGAAGCTCCGCCGCCGCCCCTGCCCGAGGTCATCGAGAAGCCACGCCTGCGCGACCGCCTGGGTCGTACGCGGAGCGCGTTCGCGGGTGCGTTCGGTCGCGTGCGGGGCCGGAAGATCGACGACGAGACCTGGGACGAGCTCGAAGAGGCGTTGCTGCTCGCCGACGTCGGGATCAGCACGACGACCCGCCTGCTCGACGCCGTGCGGACGCGCGCGCAAGAAGCATCGATCAGCGAACCGGACGACCTCGTGGGCCTCATTCGCGACGAGGTGACCGTGTTGCTCGACGGCGACACGACGGACCGCACGTTGCACGCGTCGCCAGGCGAACCGAATGTCTGGTTGTTCGTCGGCGTGAACGGTGTCGGCAAGACGACGACGATCGGCAAGCTGGCGTCGCAACGCGTCGCCGACGGGCACCGCGTCGTGCTCGCCGCGGGCGACACGTTCCGCGCCGCGGCCGCCGACCAGCTCCAGCTGTGGGCGGAGCGAACCGGCGGCGAGATCGTGCGCGGCCAGGAAGGCGCCGACCCCGGCTCGGTGGTGTTCGACGCGATGGCGGCCGCGAACAGCCGGGGCGCCGACCTCGTGCTCGTGGACACCGCCGGGCGGCTGCACACCAAGAGCAACCTCATGGAGGAGCTGAAGAAGCTCCGCCGGATCGTCGATCGGACACCCGGTGCATGCAAGGAGGTGTTGCTCGTGATCGACGCGACAACCGGGCAGAACGGCCTCGTGCAGGCGAAGCAGTTCGCAGAGGCGGTCGACGTGACCGGCATCGTGCTCACCAAGCTGGACGGCACCGCGAAGGGCGGCATCGTGCTCGCGATCCAGTCGGAGCTGGGGATCCCGGTGAAGGTGGTCGGTGTGGGCGAAGGCGTCGGCGACCTCATCACGTTCGACCCCAAAGAGGTCGCCGCTGCGCTGTTCGAGGGCGATTCCTAGCGAACCGGTGACCGGTAGGCTGGCTCTCCTGTGTTCGACGCACTGAGCGACCGGCTCGACGGGATCTTCTCCCGGCTGCGCAACCGCGGTCGGATGACCGAGCGCGACGTCGACGAGGTGTCGCGCGAGCTGCGGGTCGCGCTCCTCGAAGCCGACGTGAACGTGCGGGTGGCGCGCGACTTCATCAGCCGCGTGAAGGAACGTGCGGTCGGCGAGGAGCTCTCGAAGAGCCTCACCCCGGGCCAGCAGTTCATCAAGATCGTCCACGAGCAGCTCGTCGAGACGCTGGGGGGCACGACCGGCAAGCTCGCCATGAGCCCCAAGCCGCCGACCGTCGTGCTGCTCGCCGGTCTCCAGGGCTCGGGAAAGACGACCGCCGCGGGAAAGCTCGCCCGGTTGTTGAAGTCGCAGGGCTTGCACCCGCTGCTCGTCGGGGCCGACCTGCAACGCCCGGCCGCGGTCGAGCAGCTGCGCGTGCTCGCGGGACGGGTCGACGTGCCGTTCTACAGCGAATCGACGGATCCGGTGAACGTGGCCCGCGGCGCCATCGCGGAGGCACAGCGGCTCGGGCGCAACATCGTCATCGTCGACACCGCGGGTCGCCTGCAGATCGACACCGACCTGATGGACGAGCTCCGCGCGATCGACGCGGCGGTCGAGCCGCACAACACGTTGCTGGTCGTCGACGCGATGACCGGCCAGGAGGCCGTGAACGTCGCGGAGGCCTTCAACGAGGCGGTCGGGCTCGACGGCGTGATCCTCACGAAGATCGACGGCGACGCGCGCGGTGGTGCGGCGCTGTCGGTCAAGGAGGTCGTCGGGAAGCCGATCCTGTTCGCGGGAACGGGGGAGAAGCTCGACGAGTTCGAGGCATTCCACCCCGACCGGATGGCGAGCCGCATCCTCGGCATGGGCGACGTGCTCACGCTCATCGAGAAGGTCGAGTCGACCTTCGAGGAAGAGGAGAAGCGAAGAGCCGAAGAGCTGCTCGAGAGCGGTCGCCTCACACTCGAGGACTTCCTCGAGCAGATGCAGCAAGTGAAGCGGATGGGCCCCCTGCAGAACGTGCTCGGCATGTTGCCCGGCATGCCGAAGGAGATCCGCAACGCCGAGATCGACGACAAGGAGATCGGACGCGTGGAGGCGATCATCCGGTCGATGACCCCTGCCGAGCGAAGGAAGCCGGAGCTCATCAACGGATCGCGCCGCACGCGCATCGCAAAAGGCAGCGGCACGACGACGACCGAGGTCAACAACCTGCTGAAGCAGTTCAAGCAGGTACAGCAGATGATGAAGACCATGCCGGGCGTCGCCCGCAAGGTGAAGGGCAAGAAAGGGAAGAAGGCCAAGTCCGGCAAGGGACCGAGAACGCCGTTGGGTGGCGGTATCCCGGCGGGTTTCCCCGGCCTTCCCGAGCTCTGACCTAGACTCGCTCGCCGTTCGCCAACGAGTAGGAGTTTCCTTGGCCGTCAAGATCCGATTGATGCGCGTCGGCAAGAAGAAGCAGCCGACATACCGCGTCGTCGTCGCCGACGCCCGCAGCCCGCGCGACGGCCGCTTCATCGAGAGCATCGGCCAGTACGCACCTCGCGAGGAGCCGTCGTTGGTCAAGATCGACAACGAGCGGGCGCTGCACTGGCTCCGCAACGGCGCCCAGCCCACTGAGGAAGCGGCGAAGCTGCTGGAGATCAGTGGTGCGTGGGCCGCGTACACCGAGGAGACAGGTCGGGCGCCGGCCGCGAAGCCGAAGGCCAGGACGCCCAAGGCGAAGCCCGCGCCTGCGGCGCCTCCGCCCGCCGCGGAAGTGCCCGCCGCCGAAGTGCCGGCCGCCGAGGAAGCCCCGCCCGCCGAGGTCCCGGCCTCCGAGGTCCCCGCCGGCGAGGAAGGCCCCGCCGTCGATGTGCCGGCCGCCGGGGAAGCGGCTGAATCGTGAGCGACCTGCACGACGACGGTCTCGAAGACGACGACGAGTTCGACGACGACGAGTTCGAAGACGACGAGGTCGCCCCGGAGGGCAACCGTGCCACCGGTGCGCGTGCGCGCACGGCGGTCGAACACATTGCCCGTCACCTGGTCGACGACCCCGACGGGGTGTTCGTCGACGCGAGTGAACGCCGCGACACCGTCGCGTTGCTGATCCATGCCAGCCCGGGCGACCTCGGCCGCATCATCGGCAAGCGAGGGCGCGTGATCCAGGCGATGCGTCAGCTCGCGCGCGCGGCCGGTTCCACCGAAGGCGTGCGCGTCACCGTGGACGTCGCGGAGTAGCGCTTGCGACTCGAAGTCGGGCGCATCGGTCGCGCGCACGGCTTGCAGGGCGAGGTCAGCATCGCCCCGATCAGCAATCGCCCCGAGCGTTTTGCGCGCGGATCGGTGTTGTTCGCGGGCGACCGTGAGTTGGTGGTCGCGTCGTCGCGAAGGCACCAGGATCGTCTGCTCGTGCGCTTCGAAGGCGTCGTCGACCGCGAAGGCGCCGAGGCGTTGCGCAACCTGATCGTCACCGGTGACGCGATCGACGATGCTTCCGACGGGGTGCTCTGGGTGCACGAGATGGTCGGCGCCGAGGTGCGCGACCGCGCCGGCCGCGAGTACGGCCACGTGGCCGCGGTCGAGGCGAATCCGGCGCACGACCTCTTGGTGCTCGAGAGCGGCGCGCTCGTTCCGATCGTCTTCGTCGTGTCGAACGAGCCCGGCGCGCTCGTGATCGACCCGCCCGAGGGGCTCTTCGACCTGTAGCGAGGGAGCCATGCGCATCGACGTGTTCACGATCTTCCCCGAGTATCTCGACGCGCCGCTGCGGGTCTCGATCGTCGGTCGCGCACGCGAGTCGGGCTTGCTCGATGTCCGGCTCCACGACCCGCGCGCGACGACGACAGACCGTCATCGCAGCGTCGACGACGAGCCGTTCGGTGGCGGCGCGGGCATGGTGATGATGCCCGGACCGCTCTTCGACGCGGTCGAGGCCGCTGAACCACCGCGTCCGCTGTTCCTCCTCTCGGCGAGCGGTCGGCGCTTCGACCACGCGGTGGCCGCCGAGCTTGCCGCCGGCGATGGTTTCTCGTTGATCTGTGGGCGCTACGAAGGGGTCGACCAGCGCGTCCCCGACCATCTCTGTGACGGTGAGCTGTCGATCGGAGACTTCGTGCTCGCGGGCGGGGAAGCCGCCGCGCTCGTTGTCATCGAAGCAGTGGTGCGGTTGCGCTCGGGCGTGCTCGGCAACGTCGCGTCCGCCGCGGAGGAGTCGTTCACGGACGGGCTCCTGGAGTATCCGCAGTACACGCGGCCGGCGACGTTCCGCGCATGGAGCGTGCCCGACGTCCTGCGCTCGGGCGATCATCAGCGGATCGCCCGCTGGCGCCGCGCGCATGCACTCCGGCGCACCGCGACCCGCCGCCCGGAACTGCTTCGGCGATCATTGACCGTCGAGGAGCAGGCGCTGCTCGACGAGTTCCCCGACCCGCCGGCACCCGGCTAGCATCGCCTGTCTGCCGTCCCCGGGGAGCCAGTGATGCACCGCACCGATCTCGTCGACCGCGCCCAGCTACGGGACGACATCCCCGACTTCGGGCCCGGCGACACCCTGAAGGTCCACGTCCGCGTGGTCGAGGGCAACCGGCAGCGGGTCCAGGTCTTCCAGGGGGTCGTGATCCGACGCCAGGGGAGCGGGGCCCGGGAGACGTTCACGGTGCGCAAGGTGAGCTTCGGCGTCGGGGTCGAGCGGACCTTCCCGGTCCATTCCCCGATCATCGCCCGCATCGAGGTCATCACCCGTGGTGACGTACGGCGCGCGAAGCTCTACTACTTGCGCGACAGGGTCGGAAAGCGGGCGAAGATCAAGGAAAAGCGCGCCTGACCAGGCCTTTCGCGCCAAAAACCCTGTCCCGGACCGGATCGGCGGGACCGCCGGCGGTCGTAGACTGGCCCGGTGAGCGCCGAGGACCTGGAGCGGTACGAGACCGAAATCGAGCTCCAGCTGTATCGGGAGTACCGGGACGTGCTGCCGATGTTCCAGTTCGTCGTCGAGACCGAGCGTCGTTTCTACCTGGCGAACGACGTCAAGCTCGATGTCAAGCAGGACAACGGGCGGACGTACTTCGACCTGCAGCTGCGTGACGCGTGGGTGTGGGACATGTACCGGCCGACGCGTTTCGTCGCCGACGTGCACGTCGTGACCTTCAAGGACGTCAACGTCGAGGAGCTTCCCGGCAAGGACCTCTAGATCTCGAGGGAGATGACAGCGCAGCGACCGTAGGGGAGCGAAGCGTGGAGTCGACCCGGAAAACACGGAGAGGGCAGCATGGATGTCCGGCGGAGCGTGGGGGACGCCGGCGAGGATGCGGTCGCCGCGTGGTACGAAGCGGCGGGCTATTCGATCGTGGCGCGCAACTGGCGTGTGCGCGAAGGAGAGCTCGACGTCATCGCCCGTCGCGGCGACGTGCTGGTGTTCTGCGAGGCGAAGACGCGCCGGAGCGACGCGTTCGGTATTCCCGCAGAGGCGGTGACCGCCCGCAAGCAGGCGCGCATTCGCGGACTCGCGGCCCAGTGGCTGGCGGCACACCGTGTCGGTGCCCGCATACTTCGTTTCGACGTCGCGTCCGTGCGTCCCGACGGCCGTGGATGGGTCGTCGACGTCATCGAGGCCGCTTTCTAGCGCGCGCCGCGCGGAACCAGCAGCCGGTGTGCCAGTGCCGGCGTTCGGAAGGTGCGGCGCGCGGCACGACGACCTCGTGCCCTTCACCGGGGCGGATCTCGTGGTCGCATCCGGGACAGCGATATGTCTTCACCGCCTCGTACGGCTGCACGTGCCGAACCTGGATGTCGTCGGTGTCGTCGAACATGTCCGCACGCACCGTAGCGAGACCGCCGAAGCGGCCCTCTCGTGCCGTGAGCGATCAGCGATCAGCGTTCAGCGGTTGTTCGACGCGCCCGGCGGCAACCATGTCCCGGCGAGGTCCACGCACTCGCCGCACCCAGGCCCCGTGCCACTCCCATTCGGCGTCGCATCGCGGGCAGGTCACCAGCACCGAGCCGCCCGAGCAGATCTCCGCTTCGAGCTGCACGCCGTCGAGCGGGCAATGCGTGAGTTCCACGTCACCTCGCTCGGCCGACTCCGCGCCGATCCGAGGTTTACGAGCTCGTTTTCCGCATGATGCGAGTGCGCTGCGCGGCGCCATCCCATGACCGGACACCGCTAGGCGGGCCACCACATGCCTCGCCGGCGGAGGAGGCGGCCCGAGCGTTCGAGTTCCCGCAGCGCCGTGCCGAGGCGTTCGGCCGGCAGGGCGCAGCGGCGCTCGATCTCGTCGATCGTCGCTCCGTCTCCGGCAAGGCTGCGCAGGAGGGCCCGCTGATCGCGGTCGACCGGCGGCGCGGGAGCCGGTGCCCAACCGCCCGGGATCGTGCCGCCCCGGCCGATCGCGAACAGCACGTCGGCGGGATCGAGCAGCGGCTTGGCGCCGTCGAGGATGAGCGCGTTGCATCCGGCCGCAGCCGGATTCCGGCGCGAGCCCGGTAACGCGTAGACGTCCCGTGAGTACTCGAGGCCGTACCTCGCGGTGATGCTCGCTCCACCGGTGCGCCCCGCTTCCACCACGACGACGGCGTCGGCGAGCGCGGCGATGATGCGATTGCGTATCGGGAAGCGCCACGGCAACGGTTGGGTGCCGTACGCGT
>DASQHW010000556.1:0-4736 GCA_035631895.1 Acidimicrobiia bacterium
AGCGGCGCGGTGAAGGTCTCCGAGGACATCCCGCTGGAGGTGGCGTGTGTCATCGGCTGCGCCGTGCAGACCGGCGTCGGTGCGGTGCTGCACACCGCGCGCGTCCCTGAAGGCGCGACCGTCCTCGTCGTCGGTGCCGGCGGCATCGGCATCGCGATCGTGCAGGGCGCACGCATCGCGGGCGCGTCGACGATCATCGTCTCCGATCCGGTCGCCGACCGACGGGAGATCGCCAAACGGTTCGGCGCGACGGACGTGATCGACCCGTCGAGCCAGGACGTGATCGGTGCGGTACACGAGCTGACGGGCGGCATCGGTGTCGACAACGCGTTCGAGGCCGTGGGCGCGGGCCCGCTGATCGAGACGTGCATCTGGGCGACCCGCAACGGAGGCACCACGGTGATGGTCGGTGCCGGTGGCCTGGAGCAGCGTGTCACGCTTGCGCCGCCGGTCGTCTTCTCGCTGTCGGAACGCAAGCTGCTCGGCTGCCTCCTCGGGAGCTCCAACGGGCGCCGCGACATTCCCCGGCTCCTCGCGCTGTGGCGTGCCGGCCGCCTCGATCTCGAGGGCATGATCACGGCACGCAGGCCGCTCGCCGAGGTCAACGATGCGTTCGACGACATGACCGCGGGACGCGGGCTCCGAACAGTTCTCACGATCTGATGGATGTCGATCTCCCGCCGCAGCTGGAGGACTTCGTGCACGCCCAGGTGCGCACGGGCCGCTACGTCGATGCACCCGAGGTCGTGCGCGAGGCGCTGCGGCAGATGCGCGCGCTCGTGAAGGCCACCGAGGACCCGACGGTGGCGGGGCTGGTGCGAGACGCGATGGGGCTCGCCACCCAGGCACAGCGGGAGGTGGGCTCGATGCTGCAGTCGGCCGAACGGGAGACGACGGTCCTGGGTGACGTCGTCGGGCACGCGACCGCAGTGGCGAACGTGGCCTTCGAGGCGGTCCGCAAGGTGCCGGGGGCCCGTGAGCTCGACCGGATCCTGCGCGCGCCCCTGGATGGTGTCACCGTGGCGGCACAGCAAGGTGAGCTGCAGGCACGTGCGATGCGGGCCAATCTCGAAGCCACCGCCAGGGCGCTGGGCATGCTCACCGCGGTGCTCGAGCGGGTGAACGCGGCGAGCCGCACCGTCAACAGCGTGATCTCGCCGCCGAGCTCTTGAGCGCGCATCACGACCGGGACGAGCACGAGGTGATCGTCGAGATCCCGAAGGGCTCGCGCAACAAGTACGAGATGGACCACGATTCCGGCGCCATCTGGCTGGATCGCACGCTCTTCACCTCTATGCAGTACCCAGGCGATTACGGCTTCTTCCCGCGCACGCTCGCCGATGACGGCGACCCTCTCGACGCGCTGGTGCTCCTTGTCGAACCGACGTTTCCCGGCTGCCATGTGATGGTGCGACCGGTGGCGGTCTTCTGGATGTCCGACGAGAAGGGTGAGGACGCGAAGGTGTTGTGCGTCCCGGCGCACGATCCCCGATGGGAAACGGTCCGGGACCTCGGCGACATGGACGCGCACCTCTTGAGCGAGATCGAGCACTTCTTCGAGTACTACAAGACCATCGAGCCCGGAAAGAGCACGAGCACTCGCGGCTGGGAAGGTGCGGGCGCTGCCGTAAGCGCGATCCTCGCCGCGAAGGCCGCGCATCGCGGATGAGCGCTCGCGAGATGAGCGTCGACGAAGCTGCCGCGCTCGTGCGTACGACCGACACGTTGGCCACACCCCTCGGGCCCGGCGCGCCCACCGCCTTGCTGCACGCCCTCGGTGCGCGTGACGACTGGGTACGGCTCGAGGTGTTCGGCGGGCTCTTGCTGGATCTGTTCACGCTGTTCACCAAGCCGGGCGTCCGCTACCTCAGCGGCTTCTTCGGACCGGCAGAGCGTCTGTTGATCGACAACGGCGCGGACATCGAATTCCTCCCGGCCGACTTCCGGCGGTTCGCGACGATGGCCGAGCGCTTCTCGCCACGCGTGATGACGACCATGGCGACGCGGCCCGACGAACACGGCAACTTGAGCCTGTCGTTGCACGCCGGCGCGACCGTGCGGGAGCTCCACCGCGCGGCGGCGGACCCGGACCGGGTCGTGATCGTGGAAGCGAGCACACAGGTGCCGCGCACGATGGGTCTCCCGCCCGAGTTTCCGCATGTGCTCCACGTGGACGAGGTCGATGTCATCGTCCCGACGGACACTTCGCCCTTCGTGCTGGACGAGCCGCCGCCAACGGACGTCGAGAAAGCCATCGCCGCGTGCGCGCGCTCGTTCATCAGTGACGGTTGCACGCTCCAGACGGGCATCGGCGGTGTCCCCTCGATGGTCGTCTCGCTCCTCGCGGAGCAGGACGGCGGCGACTACGGCGTGCACTCGGAGATGTTCACGACCGGCCTCATGCGCCTGCACCGAGCCGGCAAGGTCACGAACGCGCGCAAGGAGCAATTCGTCGGGTACTCGATCTCGACGTTCGCGCTCGGCACGCGCGAGCTGTACGCGTGGCTCGACGGAAACGCCGACGTTCGGTTCCTGCCCGTCGAGGTGGTGAACGCGCCGGAGACGATCTCGCGCAACCAACAGATGGTGTCGATCAACGGCGCGCTGGCGGTTGACCTCTTCGGCCAGGTTGTCGCCGACCGGATCGACGGTCGTCAGTACTCGGGCATCGGCGGCCACGAGGACTTCGTCGCGCAGTCGGGACTCGAGCTGGAGGATCGTTCGCTGATCTGCCTGCCGTCCCTCGCCACGGTGCGCGGCGCGACGATGTCGCGCATCCTCGAGACGCTGCCGCCGGGGACGACGGTCACGACACCGCGTCATCAGGTCGATGTCGTGCTCACCGAGTACGGCGCGGCCGAGCTACGTGGCCGTACCACACGCGAGCGGGCGACGGCGCTCGCCGAGATCGCGCACCCCGATTTCCGCGACCGTCTGCGGGCGACTGCGGCGACGCTTCGCTGATGCCGCCCATGCCCTGAACGGAAGCAACATCGCGAGCCTCCGTCGTCGCGCGTCAAGATGTCGACGTGCCCCCTCAGCTGTGGCTCGTGCGACATGCCGAGACGGAGTGGAGCGCGTCCGGGCGCCACACGAGTCACACCGAGGTGTCGCTCACTGATGCAGGACGCGAGGCGGCACGAGCGCTCCGGACCGCGCTCGCACGAGAGCGGTTCGCGCTCGTGCTGGTGAGCCCACGCGCGCGCGCCCGCGAGACGGCGGAGCTCGCGGGGTTTCCCGACGCGGAGGAAGACGAGAACCTCGCCGAGTGGGACTACGGCGAGCTCGAAGGCCTCACGACCGCCGAGATACGGGCCCGAGGCGGCGAGTGGTCGAGCTGGACGATCTGGACCGGGCCCGTCCCGGGCGGCGAGACCATCGAGCAGGTAGCGGCGCGTGCGTCGGCGGTCCTGGCACGCGTCGATCTCGCCCAAGGCGATGTGCTGTGCTTCGGTCACGGTCACATGTCGCGTGTGCTGGCAGCGGTCGCGCTCGGGCTGACGCCCGGCGCGGGCCGTCACCTCGCGCTCGATCCGGGCACGATCAACGTCATCGGTCACGAGCACGAGTGGCGTGCGTTGCGGCTGTGGAATTTCCGGCCGTCGCCGTTCCCGTTCCGGCAGTAATCCGGGCCGCCGCC
Organism: Acidimicrobiia bacterium; assembly: GCA_035631895.1. Lineage (GTDB taxonomy): Bacteria > Actinomycetota > Acidimicrobiia > IMCC26256 > PALSA-610 > DASQHW01. The sequence goes on from DASQHW010000556.1 coordinate 3,641, forward strand.
GTCCTGCTCTGCGTCCGTTTCTTGATCAACTTCTCCGGCGTTGTGGCCGAAGTAACACTTGGCATGCGCGAGTCAGACTCCGACTGGCCGGCGGCCGTCGCGCCCGACACGCGAGCCAGCCGCACGGGGGGATCTCGCATGCTTCTCGACGAGCTGCTCGCGAAACGCGAGCGCGTCGACACGCCTGCACACGAACCGGCACCACACGTGCCGATCCTCACGATCGAGCCCGTCGCAGTGCCGCCCACGGGCGAGATCGGAAGGCGCGCCGCACGCCAGCGGCTCGCGGCACTGGAGGACGCCGCGCGCCGGAACCTGCGTGCCGCCGAAGAGGCGCGGCGTGTGCTCGCGGACGAACACCGGCGCCTGCAGGAGGAATCGTCGGCGCGTCTTGCCGCCCAGGACGAGGCGTCCGCGTTGCGGCGGGAGCTCGAACGGTTGCGGGAGAGCGAGCAGGGTCGCACCGACCAGCTGAAGACGTACGCGGCTCGGGCCGCGCGCGCAGAGCTCGCGGCCGAGCACGACCGCGTGGTCGAAGAGCTCTCCCGGTTGCAGGGTTCGATCCAGGACCACGACGGGCTCCTCGAGGACTACGCGCAACGGCTGCGCGAGGAGCAGGAGACACGCGCGGCACTGCAAGTCGACCTCCAGGAGTCCGAGACGGCGCGCCGGCTGGCCGAACGCAGCCTCGAGTGGGCGGTCGAGAGCGCACGCAAGCACGCCGAGGACGAGGTGATCCGCCTTGCGACCGCAGAGGCCGCGCTCGCCGACGCCGAGGAGGACCGCGACCGCCTGGCCGCACATCTCGGGGCCCGGATCGAGGACATGCAGGCTGAGCTGATGCAGGCGAGAGAAGCGACGGGCCGCCTGGCGGGCCTCGAAGCGGAGCTCGCGCAATCCCGGGCGGACGGCGAGCGGTTGCGAGCACACGCGGCGGCCCTCGGCGACGAGCTTGCAGCGTTGCGCGCCACCGTCGCCGAGATGCAAGCGGCCATGCCGGACCCGGTCACGGATGCTCGGGCGACCGAGCCGTCGCGCTCCTCGCCGCTCCCGGCCGATGCCGTTCCCGCGCGCCCGCCACTCGCCCGCCGCCGTC
>DASQHW010000557.1:0-1577 GCA_035631895.1 Acidimicrobiia bacterium
GCCGGCGTTCGCACGCGCGTAGCACGCGCCACCACCTCGCTCCTGTGCGACGGCGAGCTGGGCGACCGTCGGATCGACGCCGACCACGAACGTCGCGCCCTCCCGCACCGCGAGTCGCGCGATCTGACCTTCGCCGGTACCGACATCGAGGACGCTGCGGGCACCGGTGAGCCACTCGCTCGCGAGCGGCATGATCTGATCCTCGTACTCCGCGTCGGCGCCGTCGGTGAATCCGTCCTGCCACCAACCGGCGTGCCGTTCCCAGAGGTCGCGGTCGTCCACAGATGTCAGCGTGCGATGCCGAGCAGCGGCGCGAGGAAACGCCCCGTGTGGCTCTCGGGCACCTTCGCGACATGCTCGGGCGCACCCTCGGCGACAACCGTTCCGCCGCCCGAACCTCCTTCGGGCCCGAGATCGATGATCCAGTCGGCCGACTTGATCACGTCGAGGTTGTGCTCGATGACCAGCATCGTGTTGCCCGCGTCGACGAGGCGTTGCAGCACGTAGAGAAGCCGCCGCACGTCCTCGAAGTGCAAGCCCGTCGTCGGCTCGTCGAGGATGTAGATGGTGTGCCCGGTCGGGCGCTTGCCGAGCTCGGTCGACAACTTCACGCGCTGCGCCTCGCCGCCCGACAGCGTCGGGGCGGGCTGCCCGAGCCGCACATAGCCGAGCCCGACGTCCACCAACGTCTGCAGCTGGCGGGCGATCGGCGGCTGGTTCTCGAAGAACGCGAGCGCCTCCTCGGCCGGCATGTCGAGCACGTCGGCGATGCTCTTGTTCTTCCATGTGATGTCGAGCGTGTCGCGGTTGTAGCGCGCGCCCTTGCACACCTCGCACGGCACGTACACGTCCGGGAGGAAGTGCATCTCGATCTTGATCGTGCCGTCGCCCTGGCACGCCTCGCAGCGCCCGCCCTTGACATTGAACGAGAAGCGACCCGGCTGGTAGCCGCGGATCTTTGCTTCCTGCGTCGACGCGAAGAGGTTGCGGATCTTGTCGAACACCCCGGTGTACGTGGCCGGATTGGAGCGCGGGGTCCGGCCGATCGGCGATTGGTCGATGTTGCTCACCTTGTCGAGAAGCTCGGCCCCTTCGATCTTCTTGTGACGGCCCGGAACTTCGCGCGAGCGGTAGATCTTCTGCATCAGCGCGGGGTGCAGGATGTCGCCGACGAGCGTGCTCTTGCCGCTGCCGCTCACTCCGGTCACGGCGACGAAGCAACCCAGCGGGATCTCCACGTCGATGTTGCGGAGGTTGTGCTCTCGTGCGCCGCGGACGGCGATCCAGGCGTCGCCCGGCTCGCGGCGGAGCTTCGGCACGTCGATCTTGCGCTTCCCGGAGAGGTACTGGCCGGTGATCGAGGCCTTGCTCTTCATCAGCTCCTTGACCGGACCCGACACGATGATCTCGCCGCCGTGCTCTCCGGGGCCGGGACCGATGTCGACGACGTGGTCGGCGATCCGGATCGTCTCCTCGTCGTGCTCGACGACGATCACCGTGTTCCCGAGGTTCCGCAGCCGCATCAGCGTCTCGATGAGTCGCCGGTTGTCGCGCTGGTGCAACCCGATCGACGGCTC
>DASQHW010000558.1:0-8251 GCA_035631895.1 Acidimicrobiia bacterium
ACGGATGCGAACGAGCGCGCGCCGGCGAGTGCGTCTCAGTGCCCTTACGACGATGGTCTTCGCCGCTTGCGCAGTTGCAGCGACGATCACGACGCCGCTCGCAACGACGAGCGCGTATGCGTCGACGACGGCGCAGGAGAACGCGTCCGTGTCGTCGGGCGCGATGCCACTCGCCGCGCCCGTCGTTGCGGTGGCTGCCACGCCCTCCGGACGGGGATACTGGCGCGCCGCGCGTGACGGTGGTGTGCTCACCGCCGGTGACGCGCCCTACCTGGGATCGGCGTCCGGCTACCGCAACAGCGGCATCGTCGGCATCGCGGCGACGCGCGACGGCCGCGGCTACTGGCTCGTCGACAGCGGTGGCGGCATCTTCAGCTTCGGCAGCGCGCGCTTCCACGGCTCGATGGGAGGGAAACGGCTCGACAAGCCGATCGTCGGCATGGCCCCGACGCCCGATGGCAGGGGCTACTGGCTCGTTGCCAGCGACGGCGGGATCTTCGCGTTCAACGCACCGTTCCTGGGTTCGATGGGCGGCACGCCGCTCGACAAGCCGGTCGTCGGGATGTCGGCGCGGTCCGACGGGCGCGGCTACTGGCTCGTTGCAAGCGACGGCGGGGTCTTCGCGTTCAACGCACCGTTCGCGGGTTCGATGGGCGGCCGTCCGCTGTTCCAACCGGTGGTCGGCATGGTGTCCAGCGGGAACGCGTACACACTGGTGGCAAGTGACGGCGGGCTGTTCCGCTTCGGGGCACGGGCCCCGTTCTACGGCTCCGCGGTCGGAGCGTGTCCGGGTGCACCGGCCGTCGGGGTCGCGACGTCGGCCAACGCCGTGGGGTACTGGATCACCTTCGCCAACGCTCGCACCTACGCGTTCTCGCCGACACAGCACGCCCCGCCGTGCGGATCGGACGGCTCCCCGCTCGGTCCGATGGCAGCCGACCTCTTGGTGCGACTCAACCAGGAGCGCGCTGCGCGCGGGGTCGGCCCGCTCGCGTGGGACGGGAGCCTCGCCGGCTACGCGTCGATGTGGAGTGCGGACATGAGCGTGCACGGGTTCCGCCACAGCAACATCGGGTCACTCCTCGGCCCGTACAACTTCGTGGGCGAGAACATCGCGATGGGGAGCCGGGGTGTGACCGCCGGATCACTGCACAACGCGTGGATGCACTCCGACGGTCACCGGGCCAACATGCTCAACGCCGGCTTCACGCGGGTCGGCATCGGCGCGTACTGCGCGCCGAATGGCTCGCTGTGGCTCACGCAGGAGTTCGGGCGCGACGTCGCGGCGGGATCGCCGCCGCCGAGTGGGGGTACACCACCCGTGGACCCGGTTGCGCGACCGGACAGCGGGTCGCTCGGCTGCTGAAATCCGAACCGGAGCGGGCTGATCGAGAAAGGTCGCACGCATGCGTGGATCAGATGTCCGCCAATCCACACTTCGCCGGCCTCTCGGCCGGTGCCCTGCGTGCGCGTCCGCCAATCTCGAGCCGGTGGTCGAGCTCGATGCGGTCGACGTGCACTTCCTCTGTGCGGACTGCAACCGTTGCTGGCACGTCGAGCTGGGCTTCGTGCAACGGCTGCACCCCGCCACCTGCTTCGGCTGCCCGCAACCCGCACGCTGTGCGGAGGTGTACGCGGCCGATCACGGCACCGGCTGACCGAGCGGCAGCGTGTGGTCGCCCGCATCACACTCGATGCGCCGGCCGCGCAGTTGCACGGCGACGCGCCGGTCTGTCTGCACGTGGAGCACCTCCGGCTCGACGCGCAACGACAGGGCGGCACCCCGGAACTGCACGCGCACCTCGAGCGACTGCCACTGTGGTGGCAGACGCGGATCGACGGCGAGCGCGTCTCCCTGCGCGCGCAACCCCATGAAGCCGAACGCGAATGCCTGCCATACGCCGCCCATGGACGCGAGGTGCACGCCGCCGGCGGCCGTTGCGGTGAGATCTTCGAGATCGATGTGCGCGGCGAGGCGCAGCGCGGCGAGCGCATCGTCCAGGCGCCCGGCCCGGGCGAGGACCGACGCGTGGATCGCGGGTGACAACGAGCTTCCGTGGGCGGTGCGAGGCTCGTAGAACTCGAGGTTCGGGAGCAGCGAGTCGGGCATGGTCTCGTCGAAGAGCAGATGGTGGAGCATGAGCACGTCCGCCTGCTTCACCACCTGCGAGCGGCGCACGCGCTCGCGACCCAGCAGCAGGTCCGCGGTGATCGGCCGGCGCGTGGCAATGTCGGCGATGAGGATGGTCTCGAGGTCGTAGAAGCCGGCGAACTCCTCGTACACACCAGTTGCGGCGTCGTAGCCGTCGACGAGCGCGTCCGCGAGCGCGAGCCACCGTGCCCGTTCGCGTTCGTCGACGTTCCAGCGGCCGTACCGCGCCGCGGCCGCCGCGGCCCGGCGCAGGTTCCAGCGCGCCAGCACGTTCGTGTACGCGTTGTCGTCGACCGGCTCGTGGTATTCGTCGGGCCCGATCACGCCGTAGATGTGCGCGCGACCTTCGTGGTCGGTACGGATGCGAGATGCCCAATATCGCGCCGTCCCGATGAGCAGTTGCGCACCCGCGCCGGCCACGAATTCCTCGTCACCGGTCCAGTCCGCATAGAAGCATGCGGCCCACGCCACGTCGCCGACGATGTGGATCTCGTCCTCACCGGTACGGATGGGAACGATCGCGCCGCTCGGGTCACGACCTGCGTGCGGCGTCACGTCGACGCCGGACGCCGCCGACTCCCAGGGAAAGCGCGCGCCTTCGTGCCCCTCGTCGGCCGCCCGCCGGAATGCCGGAGGCAGACGGCGGACGCGGTATTCGAGCATGGCGCGTGCGGCCGGAGGATGCGTCGCGACGAGGAACGGCAGCACGAAGAGATCGGCGTCCCAGAACACGTGCCCGCGATACGCGTTGCCGGTCAAGCCGCGAGCGCCGACCGCTGCTTCCCCGCGATCGCCGGCGCAGCCCATCAGATGGAACAACCCCACCCGGGTCGCGCGCTGCAGATCGGCATCGCCGGCGATCTGCACGTCCGCCCGTTCCCACCGGAGCGCCCATGCACGACGGTGCTCGGCGAGCAGCGCTTCGAACCCGGCCTCCTCGGCCTGCGCGAGCAACGAGAGCGCTTCGTCGGGCCCCGGGGCATCGTCTGTCGGGGCATCTTCTTTCGGGGCTTCTTCTGTCGGGGCTTGCTCTGCCGGGAACGTGACCGCCTCGCCTTCGGGAGCCGGACCGCCGGGTGAGGTGACGTACGCGGCGACACGGAACAGGCGTTGACCGTCGCGATCCTGCGACGCAGCCGCGGTCACCGAACCCCCGGCCGCCTGCGTCGCGATCCACGCGCGGCCGTTCCGTGTCCCGGAGGTGTGCGCGACTGCGGATGGGACGAGGGGCGCCGAGTCCTCGGGCGGCTCGACGTCGGCGCGCAGCACCGCGACGCCGGGCCGCGCGAGCGATGCGAACCGCACCGATTCCAGCCGCGTGCCGCCGCTCGATTGCTCGCCGAGCGTTGCGGTGTGCAGATCCAGCACCCTGCGGTGAGCGTCTCCGGCGCCGAGTGCGTGTCCGAGCCTCGCCCAGCGCGGTGCCGGCAACAGATCGGTGAGCGGACCGTCGCCGTTGTACACACCCGCGGCAAGCACATCCGGAGTCGCCGCGGGATCGGCCAGCAGCATCGCACCCGTGGTGCCGATGCGCCCGTCCGCGATCGTCAACAGCGAAGCGTGCACGCGTGCGTGCTTGGGAGCAACGTCGTCGACGGCGATCGACCAGCCATCGACCTCCGCGACGGCAGGCACTTCTGCGCGGCGGCGGAGCTGGTCTTCCAGGAAGGCCACGAACACCGGCGGGCCGCCCGGCAGGTGCAGCACGTTGGCGGGGACCCCGTTGGGCTCGACACCCACGGAGATCGCCACCGAGGCCGCGGCTTCCGGGACGAGCATCAGCGCGTCGCTCCCGGGCAGACCGCCGAGCGGGCCGAACTCGTCGCCGCCGAAACACACGAGCGGTGGCGCGATGCCCCACTCCCACAACTCGCGCAGCACGGCCCGGCCCGCGTCGGCCTTGTCCGTGAGCCCGATCTCCACGTGCTTGGCGTCGCTCGTGATCTTGGGGTCGACCAGACCTTCTTCGCGCGCGATCGCCGCCGAGAGCTCGACGACGTCGGCGATGCCGTCGAACCCGGCCTTGTGCAGCCGCTCCACCACCGCCCGCAACAGGCGGTCGATCACGGACTTCGGTGGGTCGTCCCACTCGGCTTCGGGGATGAGGTCGATCTTCCGCCGGTTCAGCCGCTGCGACACGATCCGCGCGTCCAGTCCCCGCGCGCCGAGCCTGCTGACGATCTTCTCGGCGGCGCGGGTCAGGGCCGCATCCTCGGCGGCGGATGCCTCCCGACGAGCGACACGTCGCGGCCCGCCGGCACCGACGTCGAACAGTTCCGAACCGCGATTCACCGCGAGCAGGAGACGGCCGGGACCGTGGGGGCGGGCACGCAGCTGCCCGTCGACGTTGCCCACGTGCGTGCCGCTGACGACCGCGATGTGCATCCCGGCGCCGCACAGAGACTCGACGAGCTCCCTGACCCGTGTCGCGTCGGCCTCGCGGTCGGGAACGGCGGTGCCGTCCCAGTCGAACACCAGTGCGTCGAAGCGGCGGGCGATCTCGACGGGCATCTCCGCACGCATCGCAGACCGGGGGGACATTCCCTGCAGTCTTCCCTACGGGGTCCGGTTGGTGTGGAAGCGTCCCTTCCGTTGCATCCGCTGCCACCCGGGTATACGACTGCAGGCGATGAGCACTGCAGCGCCTCCGGCGACTCCGACGAGCGCAGGCGCGGACCGCGGCGGCGAACACCTGGACAAGCAGGGAATGCGCCTCGGCAACTTCTTCGGCATCGAGGTGCGCGTCGACTGGAGCCTTGCGATCGTCGTCGTCCTGCTCACGTGGAGCCTCGCCGACGTCTCGTTCCCGTCGCTGGCTGACGGCTATCGCACGGGCGAGTACTGGATCGCCGCCCTCTTGACAACCGTGTTGTTCCTCGCCTCGCTGCTCGCCCACGAGCTCAGCCACTCCGTCGTCGCGCGCCGCCTCGGGATCCAGGTGCACGACATCACGCTCTGGCTGTTCGGAGGCGTGTCCCGCTTGGAAGGCGAGGCGCGTACACCGCGCGGTGACTTCCAAATTGCGTTCGCGGGCCCGGCGACGAGCATTGTGATCGGCATCGTCTCGTGCGCGATCGCGGGCGTGGTGCGGGCGGTCGACGGCTCCCAGCTCGCCGTGGTGGTGCTGTTCTGGCTCGGCGCGATCAACCTCGTGCTCGCGGTGTTCAATCTCATTCCCGCCGCGCCGCTCGACGGAGGTCGCGTCCTGCGCGCGTTGCTCTGGCATCGCAGCGGTGACCATGACGCGGCAGCGCTCAAAGCGGCTCGCGCCGGTCGGGTGTTCGGATGGGTGCTGGTCGGGCTCGGGGTCCTCGAGTTCATCGGCGGTGGCGATGTCGGGGGAATCTGGCTGGTGTTCCTCGGCTGGTTCCTGCTCGGCGCGGCGCGTGCGGAGGAGGAACAGGTCGTCACCCAGCATGCGCTGCAGGGCGTGCGCATCGGGGATGTGATGACCTATGCGCCCGTCACGGCCCCTGCCGACGCATCCGTCGCCGCGATCGTCGACGACTACATACTCGCCCACCCCTGTTCCGCGTTCCCGCTCGTGGACGAACACGGCAACGTCGTCGGTCTGTTGACGCTCGCACAGTGCAAACGCGTCCCTGCGAACGAGCGTGCGACCACACCCGCGCGTTCGGTTGCCACCCCGATCGGCGACGTTCCGACCGCGGCCCCGGACGAGCTGCTCGTGCCCGTACTCCGCCGCGCGGCGGGATCGGACGGACGCGTCCTGGTGATGCGAGACGGCGGGCTGGTCGGGATCGTGACACCGACCGACGTCACGCGTGCGGCGCAGCGCGCCGCCGTGCGGCGGTAGCGGTCATCCGTCCCGGCCGAGCGCGACGGCTGAGGGGTTCCGCAACCGCAACCGTGGAGTGCGCTGCTCCGGTGGGCACCGCCACTGCATGATCTGCCAGCCGATCTCGAGCATGACGCCCGCTGCGAGCCCGCAGCCGATGGCCGACGCGATCACGAGGGTCCGCGGCAGCCCGAGATCGAACCAGTCGAAGAAGCTCGGGACGCGCACGATCACCAGGAAGATCGCGGTCATCGCGCCGACGAGCGCGGCGCGGGGCGGCGTGATGGGACGCGCGAACAGGTTGAGCACCCAGAGCCCTGCGATCATCAGTGTCAGCGTTGCCGCGGAACGCGCCTGGTCGACGGTGACCCCCTGGGCATAGTGCGCGATCGCGTAGGACGTGAACGTGGCCGCGGCGACAACGAGCCCCGCGGGAACCGTGGTGCTGATCACTCTCTTCACGAAGCCCGGCACGTAACGCTCGATGTTCGGCGCCAACGCGAGGAAGAACGCCGGGATCCCGATCGTCAGGCTGCTGACGATCGTCAGGTGACGCGGCAAGAACGGATACGGCCACCGCACGATCCCGATGGCGAGCGCGAGCAACATCGCGTACACGGTCTTCGTCACGAACAGGTTGGCGACCCGTTCGACGTTCGCAATCACGCGCCGGCCCTCGCCGACGACACCCGGCATCCTCGCGAACTTGCCGTCGAGCAGCACGATCTGCGCGACCGCACGGGTCGCGGCGGCGCCGCTCCCCATCGCGACGCCGATGTCGGCGTCCTTCAACGCGAGCGCGTCGTTCACGCCGTCGCCGGTCATGGCGACGACATGGTCCGCCTTCTGCAGTGCCTGGACGATGCCCCGCTTCTGTTGCGGGGTGACCCGGCCGAACACCGACGCCTCTTCGAGCACGTGCAACAGCAGATCGGGCTCCTCCGGGAGCTCCCGCGCGTCCATCGGGCGATCGGCACCGTCGAGACCCACTCTGGCCGCCACCGCGCCGACCGTGCGCGGGTTGTCGCCACTGATCACCATGCAGCGGACGCCCTGGCGGCGGAAGTACGCAAGTGTCTCGGCCGCGTCGGGCCGGATCTGCTCCTCGAACACGACAAGTGCGGACGCGTCGAGGGCACCGGGGAGCTTCTCGCCCGCGAGATCCTCGTCCGAGCGGGCGAGCAGCAGCACACGTTGGCCCTGCGCGGCGAGCGCATCGGCCCGTGCGCGCACCGGGTCGTCGGCCGGCCGGCCGGTCCACACCATCTCGGGCGCACCGAGCACCCAGGTGCCGTGGTCGTGGAATGCTGCGGCACTCCACTTGCGGGCCGAGGAGAACGGCGCCGCCGCGGTGCGTTCCCACGACGGCGGGTCGGGAAAGGCCGCACCGAGGGCGCTCATCGTCGCGTTGCGGTTCGGATCGGACGCCAGCGCGGCGAGCGCTTCTTGCACCGGATCGCCTTCGGCCAGCACGTCGATGCGCTGGAACGTGATGACGCCCTCGGTCAGCGTGCCGGTCTTGTCGAGCAACACCACGTCGACGCGCGCCAGGCCTTCCACTGCCGGCAGCTCCTGGACCAGGACGTGGCGGCGTGCAAGCGCGACCGCGGCGACCGCGAACGACAGGCTGGTGAGCAGCACGAGCCCTTCCGGCACCATGGCGACGACACCCGCAACCACGCCGGCGATGGCCTGGCGGGTGGTGTGCTGCACATGGAACTGACTGAACGCAAGGAGCAGTGCCGTCGGGACGACGGCCCACTGCACGAAGCGGAGGATCGTGTTGATGCCCGCCATGAGCTCGGAGTGCACCAGCGAGAACCGGCGTGCTTCGGACGCGAGCCGGCGCGCATAGGAATCCGCACCGACACGCGTCGCCTGCACGAGGCCGGCACCGGCGACCACGATGCTGCCCGACAACACTTCCGCGCCCGTGTGCTTCGCCACCGGCTCGGACTCACCGGTGAGGAGCGACTCGTCGACCTCCAAGCCGTCGCTCCTGCGGACCGTGGCGTCGGCAGCCACCTGATCGCCCGCGCGGAGCTCGCAGAGGTCGTCCAGCACGACCTCCGTCACTGCGATCTCCTGCAGCTTGCCGTCGCGCACGACGCGTGCCTTCGGCGCCGACAACACCGCGAGCCGGTCGAGCGTCCGCTTCGCGTGCCATTCCTGCACGACACCGATCAGTGTGTTGAACAAGAGCACGAAGCCGAACAACGCGTCCTGACCCTCGCCGAATACGACGATGAGGACGAACATCGTCCCGAGGATCGCGTTGAAACAGGTGAGGACGTTCGCGC
>DASQHW010000559.1:0-11083 GCA_035631895.1 Acidimicrobiia bacterium
CGTGACCACGACCCGCCGCGTCGGCGTCATCGGCACCGTGGGGACGATTGCCTCGGGTGCCTACCAGCGGGTAGCCGCCGACCTCGCCCCGTCGTGCACGCTGACCTGCGCCGCCTGCCCGGGCTTCGTCGAGTTCGTCGACACCCGCGACGTCGAGTCCGATCCGGTCCATGTGCTTGCGGAGCGGTTGCTCGCGCCGATGAGAAAGGCGAATGTCGACACCCTCGTCCTTGGCTGCACCCATTACCCACTCCTCGCGCGCACGATCGGCGACGTGATGGGTCCCGACGTGGTGCTCGTATCGAGCGCGGAGGAGACCGCGTTCGAGGTGCGCGCCTGCCTCGGCGTGACACCGGAGGCGGAGTCGCCGGCCGCCCGGCGGGTGCAGTTCTTGACGAGCGGCGACGTCGCGGTTTTCAGACGGCTCGCTGCGCGCTTCCTCGGGCCGGAAGTCGAGCACGTGGAGGGATGGTCATGGAACTGACGGTGCTCGGCTGCTCGGGAAGCTATGGCGCGCCGGCCGGAGGCGCGTGCAGCGGTTATGTCGTGCGGGCGGGCGACGCGGTCATCTGGATGGACTGCGGCAACGGCTCGTTCGCGAATCTGCAGCAGCACGTCAATCCGGCCGACATCACTGCGGTCGTCATCACGCACGGTCATCCCGACCACTGCGTCGACATCTACGGCTTGCACATCCTGTACAAGTACGGCCTCGAGATGAGCGGTCTTCCGGTGTACGCGCCCGAAGGCGTCGAGAAGAGCCTCGAGTGTCTGGTGGGCGAGTGGTCCGACACGTTCGACTGGAGGCTCGTCGGTGACGGCGACCGCACGTCGGTGGGCGAAGCGAACTTGCGGTTCTCGCGCACCGACCACCCGGTACCCACGGTCGGCCTCGAGATCGCGCAAGGCGGCAAGCGCCTCATATACACGGCCGACACCGGACCGCGCTGGAGCGTCGACGTCTTCGGTCCGGGTGCGGACTTCGTGCTGTCGGAGGCGACCTATCAGCACTTCGACATCCGCACGCCGATTCACTACTCGGCACAGCAGGCGGGTGACCTCGCGCGCGAGGCCAAGGCTCGCCGATTGATGCTCACGCACCTGTGGCCGACACTCGACCCGGTAGCCTCCGTCGAAGAGGGTTCGGAGGCGTTCGGTCACGCAGTGTCGCTCGCCGCTCCGCACCTCGTCACCCACATCTGATCTCGAACTTGCGTGACTCAGCGCCCACATAGGGCCGTCGGCCACGCATGTTGGACGGGAGAGGCATGACGGAACGGGCATCCGGGCGCGCGCCCGACGAGTTGCGGCCGGTGGTGTTCATCCGTGACTACACCGAGATGGCTGACGGCTCGGTGCTGGTCGAGTTCGGCCGAACACGAGTGTTGTGCACGGCGTCGGTCGAGACGCGCGTCCCGCCGTGGCTCAAAGGGTCGGGGCGGGGCTGGGTGACGGCCGAGTACTCGATGCTGCCGGGCTCCTCACCGGAGCGCGTCGACCGCGAGGCGGCACGCGGCAAGCAGAGCGGCCGCACGCAGGAGATCCAACGGCTGATCGGCCGGTCATTGCGAGCCGTCACCGACCTCCGCCTGATGCCCGACGTGCAGATCACGGTGGACTGTGACGTGCTGCAGGCGGATGGCGGCACGCGGACCGCATCCATCTGCGGTGGATGGATCGCGTTGCACGACGCGTGCAGCCGCCTCGTCGCGGCCGGCACGCTCTCGAAGCACCCGGTGCTGCAGGCCGCGGCTGCGATCTCGGTAGGCGTCATCGATGGCACTCCGATGCTCGACCTCGAATATTCCGAGGACGTACGGGCAGAGGTCGACATGAACGTGGTGATGACGGCCGACGGCCGGTTCGTCGAGGTGCAGGGCACCGCCGAAGGGATGGCCTTCACACGCGGCGATCTCGATGCGCTGCTCGTCCTCGCCGAGCTCGGGACCACGGAGATCATCGCCGCGCAGCAGGAGATGGTGGCAGAGCCGCCTCCGCTCCGCACCCACAGGTAGATGGCGGTTCCTTTTCCGCTCCCGCTGGTCCTCGCGACGCAGAATCCGGACAAGGCGAGGGAGATCACCGAGATCTTCGTCACCGTTGCAGGCGTGCCGCTCGCCGCGTACTCCGTCGAAGGCGTTGCCTTCTTGCTCGACATCCCCGAGCGCGTTGCGGACTCGGTTGCGATGCTGCGGTCGCTCGCCGAGCCGCCCGACGTCACCGAGACCGGCTCGACGCTCGAACAGAACGCGCGCATCAAGGCCGAGGCGCTCGCCGGCGCACTGCAGCTCCCGGCCGTCGCCGACGACACCGGGCTCGAGGTCGACGCGCTGGACGGCGCGCCGGGCGTGCCCAGCGCGCGCTATGCGGGGGCCGGTGCCACGTATGCCGACAACGTCGTGAAGCTTCTGCGAGCGCTCCACGACGTCCCGGGAGCGTCGCGCACCGCGCGTTTCGCGACCGTCGCGATTGCTCGCTGGCCCGACGGCCGGGAGGTCAGCCGGCGGGGAGAGGTCGAGGGCGCGATCACCGACGCCGCTCGTGGCCTCGATGGCTTCGGGTACGACCCTGTGTTCGTCCCTTCCGAAGGCGACGGCCGCACGTTTGCGGAGATGGCGCCGGAAGAGAAGCATGCGATCTCGCATCGCGGGCGTGCATTCCGCGCGCTCGTGGCAGCGCTGACCGAAGAAGGGTGACCCATGCCGCTGCATCCGACGGCCGAGATGATGATCAAAGTGCTGCACGACACCGGTCTGACGTTCACGCCCGAGACGACACCCGAGGATCGGCGAGCCGCGATGATCGCGGCGACGACGAACCCCGCGTTCCCGAAACATCCCGTACACGACGTCGGCAACCGAACGATTCCCGGCCCCGGTGGTTCGATTCCCGTGCGCGTCTACCGGCCGAGCGCGCACGACGCCCTGCCGTTGCTCATGTGGTTCCACGGGGGTGGGTGGGTCACCGGCAACCTCGATACGCATGATCAGGTGTGCCGTCTGCTGTGTGACGCGGTTGGTGCCGTCGTGGTCTCCGTCGACTATCGCCTCGCGCCGGAAGCGAAGTTCCCGGCTGCCGCCGACGATTGCGTGGCCGCGTACGAATGGGCGCTGGGCCACGCCGACGAGGTGCACGCCGACGCGACGCGCATCGCGATCGGTGGCGACAGCGCAGGCGGCAACCTCGCCGCGGTGGTCGCGCTGTGCGCCCGCGACGCTGGTCTCCCGCAGCCCAAGCTCCAGCTGCTCGTCTACCCGGTCACCGACTACGAGTTCGAGAGCCCGGCGATGATCGAGAACGCCAAGGGCTACTTCCTCGAGCTCGAGAGCATGCGCTGGTTCTACGACCACTATGCCGGCACGCGCGCGGACTTCGACGAGTGGCGCTTCTCGCCGATGCGGGCACCGGATGTCGCAGGTGTGGCACCGGCGGTCGTCATCACCGCCGAGTTCGATCCCCTGCGAGACCAGGGCGAGGCCTACGGCCGGCGCCTGCAACAAGCCGGTGTGCCCACCGACATCGTGCGCGCCGAGGGCCTCATCCACGGTTTCTTCGGTATGCACGCATTCATGCCTCCCGGACAGCACGCGTGGGACGTGTCGGTGCGGGCGTTGCGTGACGCGCTGGACCTCTCCTGATGCCCTTGCATCCGCAAGCGCAAGCAATCTGCGACGCGGCCAACGCGGTCGAACGCCCCGCGCTCGCCGACGAGAACCTGCAACTGCAGCGTGAAGCCTTCGGAGGGCTGATGTTGCTCGCGGGCGAGCCCGAGCCGGTGTACTCGGTCGAGGACCGCGACGCGGAGGGGATCCCCGTACGGATCTACAGGCCGTCACCGGACGACGGCCTATCTGTCGTGGTCTACCTCCACGGCGGAGGCTGGACGATCGGGAGCGTCGATCAATACGACCCGGTCATGCGCCAGGTCGCCAACGCAGCGAACGTGATCGTCGTCGCGCCCGAGTACCGCCTTGCGCCGGAGCACCCGTTCCCCGCTCCACTCGACGACTGCTGGCACGCGCTCTGCTGGACTGCGAAGAACGCGTCGGCATTCGGCGGCGACAGCGCCCGCCTCGCGGTCATGGGCGACAGCGCCGGTGGCAACCTGTCGGCGGTGTGCGCACTGCAGGCTCGCGATTCGGGCGGCCCCGATCTCGCGCTGCAGGTCCTCGTCTATCCCGTGACCGACTGTGACCTTTCGACGCCGTCGTACTGCGAGAACCGCGACGGGTACCTGTTGACCGAGAACGAGATGCGATGGTTCTTCGATTGCTACACGCGTGGTGACATCGACCGGACCGACTGGCGCATCTCTCCGTTGCGGGCCGGGGACGTCGCCGGCGTGGCACCGGCATTCGTGCTCACCGCCGAATTCGACCCGCTGCGGGACGAAGGCGAGGCGTACGCACGCAGGCTCGCCGAGGCCGGCGTGCCCGTGCAGCAGCATCGCTACGACGGGATGGTTCATGCGTTCTTCGGGCTCTCGGCCGCGTTCGATGCGAGTCGCGACGCGATCGACCGTGCAGCGACCGCGCTCCGGCGGGCGTTCGGTACGCTCGACGGTTGACATGGCTGTACTCGACGTCGCCGGCTTCGTGGCCGATCTCAAGGATCATGCAGTCGAGCACGGCTTCCACGTGCACGACGAGCGCCATTTCGTGGAGAGCTACTCGCTTCGCCAGACGTGGGAGGTCGACGTGCATCCCGAAGAGGGATGCGAAGGTCCCGTCGACCTGTACCTCTCGCTCGAGATCGACCCCCGGGTGCTGCTCGGCTTCGAGGACACGGTGATCGAGCTCGCCGACGACGACGAGCCGCCGGACACGTTCCACTTCCCTCTGAGCTTCACGTGGGCACTGCCGCCGCTGCCGCACGGTCCCGACCTGCTGGTGCTCGCCACCGAGCTCGCGGGAATCGGCGGCCCCGACCTTGCGCTCGAGGTGTCGGCCACCGACTCGTTCCCGTCGGCGACCGATGCGCCGGAACGGAGCCTTCGGATCGTCGCGCACCAGCGTGTGTCGCTGCTCGGCATCCGTCGCGGCGAAGAAGTGCCGTGCGACACCCTGGAGTCCTGCCTGGCCGTCAGCCGCTTCCTCCTCGACCGGGCGAGCGGCTGGCTCGACTGAAAGCCCTCTCCCTCTCACCCTGCGAACTACGCCGGGACGCAGGTCTGCCGCGGATCCGCGACAATGGGGCGATGACGATGCGCACCGATTGCCGGCACTACGAGAGCCGTACGTACGCGTCGGGCGAAGCCGTCCGGAAATGCGCGCTCGATCTCGCCCCCGAGGCGCCCTGGCGGTGCCCGGTCGATTGCCCGCGCTATGAGCGACGGATGATCGACGCCGGCTGGACCTACGGATCGATGGCGAAGCCGATGGAACCACCTCCGCCCGAACCGGAGGTGCCGATGACCGCGGACGTCGCCGCGTTGCTCGACGAAGCCGAAGACATCGTCAACGCGGCCGGGGCCGACCTGCTCGACGAGCGACAGCGCCAGGCGTCGCGCAAGAAGCTCTTTCGCAAACGCAAGAAGCGCTGACAGCTTCGATGCCGTGACGATGGCCTCTCCGGGCGTTCGCTTCACCGTCTGGTCCGACTTCCTCTGACCGTGGTGCTATGTCGCGGCCGTGCGCCTCGACGAGTTGCAGCGTGAAGCGGGCGACGCGCTGATCGTGGACTGGAGGGCATTCCTCCTGCGGCCTGTTCCGGAGGCGCGATCGCTCGAACAGTTCACGCGCTACACCGAGCGGTGGGCGCGCCCGGCGAGCATGGAGCCGGCGACGACGTTTCGGACCTGGTCCGGCGAGCATCAGCCGCCCAGTCATTCCATGCCGAGCGCGATCGCCGGCAAGGCCGTACTGCACGAGTTCGGGCAGAAGTCCTTCGATCGATTTCATCTTGCGCTGATGCGCGCGTACTTCGGCGACAACCGCACCATCTCCGAACGGCCGGTGATCCTCGACGTTGCGAGATCGGTGGGGCTCGACCAGGGGGAGCTCACTGCAACCCTCGATGCCGACGCAGAGACGCTCGAGGCCGAAGTCGTGAGCGACCACCGCCGCGCGCTCGCGCTCGGCATCTCCGCAGTTCCGACAGTGGTCGTCGACGACGAGTACGTGCTCCAAGGCGCACTTCCGCTCGACCAATATCGCAAGGTGGTTTCCCGCCTCGCCAGCTAGCGTGCTCGGGTGGTCGACATAGGCGCGCGCCGGCAGGCTGTCCCGGTGGAGCGGCGACCGCTGATAGCAGTCGTCGTCGCGGTCGTGTTGTGGTCTGCGTCGTCGCTGTTCGTGCGCGCCGGCCACTCGGACGCCCTCGTGTTCACCACGTGGCGGCTGTGGTTCGCGCTGCCGCCGCTCGCTGCGGTTGTCATGTGGCGATCCCGCGGCTCCCGAGGAGTGTCGCTCCGGCCCCGCGATGTGTCGCGCGCTCGTTGGATCGGCCTGATGCTCGGCGCGGGCGGCTTGTTCGTGTCCGGGGTGGCGACCACGTTCGCGGCCTTCGGACTGACGCGGCTCCTGGACGTCACGCTGATCGGTGCGCTACAGCCGGTGTTGATAATCGCGTTCGCCGTCGCGTTCCTCGGCGAGCGCGTGCATCGTACGCACGTGACGCGCGCGGTGGTCGCGGTGGCGGGAACGATCGTCGTCGCGACGGCCGCGTCCCGGAGCGGGTCGTGGAGCCTGGCCGGCGACGTCGTCGCCGTCATCAGCCTCGTGCTCAACGCGGCATGGTTCCTCTACGGTCGCGTGCTGCGGACCAACTTCGAGATCGATCCGTTCGCGTTCATGCTCGGCACGCTCACGTGCGGGGCACTGCTCCTCACGCCGTTCACGCTTCTCGCGCACGGATCTCTCTCGATCAGCGGCCGAGGGATATTGTTCGCAGCTTGCACGATGGTGTCGGGAACCACCGCGCACGTGCTCATGGTGTGGGCGCACCGATACGTCGCGACATCGGTGTCTTCACCGCTTCTCCTGGGTGAGCCACCATTGGTCGCCGCCGGCGCCTGGGTGTGCTTCGGCGAGTCGTTGAGCCCGATCGAGATCGTCGGGTCGGCCGTCGTCGTCGGTTCCCTGTGGGGTGTCGTGCGAAGCTCCGAGCTCGAGCACGCCGAGAACGACGTGCCGGACCCGGCGCCGCCGACATAGACAGTCTTTTCTCGCCGCGCACGGTAACCTCCTGCACCGCCGAACGGACCCAGGGGGCCAGTACACGTGACGGTGTCGGGACTGCGGGCACGCGCGGGTACCTACGGCGGCGTCTTCATGGTCACGCTCGCGACCTTGATGTACGAGATCGCGCTCACCCGCATCTTCAGCGTGACGATGTGGTACCACTTCGCCTTCGGCGTGATCTCCCTCGCGCTCTTCGGTATGACGGCCGGCGCGCTGATCGTGCACCTGCACCCCGGCCGCTTCCCGGACGACGCGGCCGTCGCCCGCCTGTGGTTCTTCTCGTTGCTCTTCGGTGTCTCCATTCCGGTCTGTTTCCTCATACAGCTGTTCATTCCGGTGAATCCGAAGGTCACGCTCGGAGGGATCTTCTCCGTCGCCCTGACGTGCGTCGTGGTGTCGATCCCGTTCGTGTTCAGTGGCGTCGTCGTGTGCCTCGTCCTGACTCGGTTCCCGGCACGCGTGAACCGTCTGTACGCGGCTGACCTGATCGGCGCCGCGCTCGGCTGCGTCCTGTTCGTCTTCCTGGTCGGTCGCGTCGACGCGCCCAGCGTGGTCGTTGCCACCGGTGCACTCGCGACGCTCGGTGCGCTCTTCTTTGCGTTCGACCTCGCCGAGGCCGCCCCGAAGCTCGCGTCCGGCGTCTGTGTGGTGCTGATCGGCGGTCTCGCGATCGGCAACGCGGCGCTCCACGCAAGCAATCGGGATCCGCTGCGCATCCGGTACGTGAAGGGGAGCCCCGACCACCGGCACCTCTACGAGAAGTGGAACGCCTTCTCACGCATCACCGTGGACGGCATGCCGAACGACCCCGCGTCGCAAACCCTCGGCATGGTGATCGACAGCACGGCAGGGACCGGGCTCTATCGCTACACCGGCAGCTCGAACGCGACGACCCACGCCCTCACGGACCTTCGTGATGACGTCACGAATCTCGTGCACCACGTCCGACGGAACGCCGATGTGCTGGTCATCGGTGTCGGTGGGGGGCGCGACATCCTTTCGGCGCTGCTGTACGGCCAGCACTCCGTCAAGGGTGTGGAGATCAACAAGGACATCCTCCACGTCACCAATCGGGTGTACGGCGCCTTCACGGGACACCTCGATCGCGATCCGCGCGTCAGCTTCGTCAACGACGAGGCACGCGCCTACCTCGCGCGTACCAGCGCCAAGTACGACATCATCCAGATCTCGCTGATCGATACATGGGCGGCGACATCGTCGGGCGCTTTCGCGTTGAGCGAGAACTCGCTCTACACCACGCATGCGTGGAAGATCTTTCTCGACCGGCTGAAACCCGGCGGGATCCTGTCGGTCACTCGCTGGTATCGCCGACCGCTCGACGCCGGCCAGCCGTTGGAGATGTATCGCACGACGAGCCTCGCGGCACAGGCGCTGAAGGAACGCGGAGTGCACGATCCCCGTTCTCACATCGCAATCTACGAAGGGCCGCCACTCCAGTTCAGTGCGAGCCTCGGTACGCTGTTGGTCAGCCCGCAACCGATACCGCAATCGTCGTTGACCACATTGCAGGACGTCGCCGGCAGGCTGCACTACACCGCCGCACTCACGCCCGGCAGCTCTCCCGACCACGTTTTCGGAGATCTGACCGGTCCCGGTGGTCCGCACAAGGGCATTGCGGAGGTCCGCGCCGACATCTCGCCGCCGACCGACAATCGCCCGTTCTTCTTCCAGATGGCCGATATCGGATCACTCGGCGATGTGTTCTCGAGCTCGAACGATCAGGTCTTCCAGCCGGTACTGGTGCTTGCAGTGCTGTCGCTCACGGTGCTGGTGCTCACGGCCGCGTTCATCCTGTTCCCGCTCTTGCGAACAACTCGCCGGGCCGAACATCGCGGCATGGGACCGTTCTACGTGTATTTCGCAGGCATCGGGCTCGCGTTCCTCCTCATCGAAGTCTCGCAATTGCAGCGACTCGCCGTCTTCCTGGGTCACCCTACGTACGGGCTCACCGTCGTGCTCTTCTCGGTGTTGTTGTTCAGCGGTATCGGCAGCATGTTGACCGAACGCATCGCTGCGCGATCCCAACAGCGGAGCTCGCTCGTCGCGCTCGGATCGTTGCTGGTTGTGGTCATCGCCTTCGGCGTCGTGAGCCCGCAGGTGTTGCGCGCGACCGAGCACATGACCACACCGGCGCGCATTGGCGTCGCCGTCGCGCTGCTTGCGCCGCTCAGCCTGATGATGGGGATGCCCTTCGCGCTGGGCATGCGCCTGGCCGCGACCCGGCCGGGCGCGACGACCGCATTCATGTGGGGCATCAACGGCGCAATGTCGGTGTGCGGCTCCGTGTTCGGGCTCGTGCTCGCGTTGTTCTTCGGCATATCCACGGCCTTCTGGGTCGGCTTGCTCGCGTATGCGCTCGCGTTCGCCGCGATGACCCGGATGGCTCCCCCCCGAGGTGAGCCTTCGACCGTCGTGTCGATTGCCGGTGAGCCGCAACCGGTTGCCGTGCCGGCGCCCTGAACCGCGTCAGATTCCTGCGGCGGTCACGATCGCGTCCGTGAGGAATCCGGCGAGGAGCCCGATGAGCACGCCGTACGCGAGCAGATCCATCCGCCGGCTCCGCGCGCCGACGCCGACGAGCTGCAGGACGACGTACAGGATGGAACCTGCGGCGAGGGAGAGGAACACGACGGCGAGCGCCTCGGATGTGCACGCGTGCCCGACCACGGTTCCGATGAAGGTCGGGCCGCCGCCGATGGCTCCGAGCGCGAACAAGAATCCCCAACTCGGCATGGCGTGTGTGCCGTCGGACCTTGCTTCACCCGCGAGAGGCGCCACGATGCCGAAGCCCTCGGTCGCGTTGTGAAGCGCGAACCCGACGACCAGGAGCGTGGCCAGCGCGATCTCGCTGCTCGCGGCCGCCTGTCCGATCGCGAGTCCCTCGGCGAAGTTGTGGAGGCCGATACCGACCGCGATGAGCAGGGCGAGGCGGCGAGCCGGCGACCAGGTCGCGATGCCGCGGCGGAGGTCGGTGCGCTGCTCCAGCGCCACGCCACCGCTCCCCGCGAGCGGCGCGGATGGCGAGAGGTCATCGGCACCATCGTCGACGAGCGTCGCGTCCGGACGCTTCGTGACGCGCTCCATCCAACGCTCGTAGGCGACGAGGCCGCCCAACCCCAGGGCGAGACCGCCGGCGAAGAGCACCCCGTACCCGAACGCGGCCGCGAGCCCGCCGTCCCCACGGTGGAAGTCGCCGAGGGCCGCATCGATGGGCTCCCAGCCGGCCGAAAGCACGTCCCACACGAGGAAGAGCAGGATGCCCACCGCGACCGCGTTGAGCATCATGCGGAGCCGTGGTGCCGGGCGCTTCAAGCGACCGACCGGCAGCCCGATCAGGATCGTCGCGCCGGCGATGAAGCCGAGAAGCAGCGTTTTCTCGAGGCTCATGGCAGGGCTCCGGTGAGAGGTAAGGGTGACCTTACTCGGCCCGGCAGGTAAGGGCAACCTTACCTACCCGGAGCGCCGGCGGTGTACGCATGCTGCTTGAAGTCGCTACGCCCCGAGGGAGGTGCAGGTGGACACCGCGCGGAAGCCCGGCGCGATCGCCCCGCCGCACATCCAGAGCCTCCCTTGGAAGACCGCGAACGCGGTGCCGTGGCGCGGGACGAGCATGCGCTCGGTCGTCCAGGCACTCGAAGCGAAGCGCTGGACCACGTCGACCAATCGAGTCTCGGCGCTCGGTTCGCCGCCGGCGACGAGGGTCACACCGCCGATGCGTGCCGCTGCCGCGCCGGAGGTCGCGATCGGCACGTCTCCGTGTCGCCGCCATTGAGCCCTCGCGGTGTCGAAGCAGTCGATCGCCGCACTGGTCGCCGGCGTGCGTCCGCCCGCAACGCAGGCCAGTGTGCCGTCGAGGTATGCGGCGAGGTGATTCCGGGGGT
>DASQHW010000560.1:0-2414 GCA_035631895.1 Acidimicrobiia bacterium
CAGCGTGTTCGCCGCGTCGGGACCGACGACCTCGTGGTAAGTGCCGCCGAGATCCTCGAGGAGCTTCCGGTGCCGCTCCAGGAGGCACGGCGGCGGTCCGGCCAGGCCCTCGCCGCCGCGGACGTGCACGCCGAGGAGATCGCCCTTCGAGCGCGACGCCATACGCGACGCGCGTCGAACGAGGTGCTCACCACCCGGCGCACCGGTGAGCGCGACCACGATGCGCTCGCGCGTCTCCCACGCGGCCGTGATGCCGTGGTCCTCCATGTATTGCTGAAGAGTCTCGTCGACCTTGTCCGCGACCCACAGCAGCGCGAACTCGCGCAACGCGGCGAGGTTGCCGGGCCGGAAGTAGTTCGCGAGCGCGGCGTCGACCTTTTCCGGGCGATAGATGTTCCCGTGCGCCATGCGGCGGCGTAGCGCCTCGGGGGTCATGTCGACGAGCTCGACCTGGTCGGCACGTCGCACGACCTCGTCGGGGAGCGTCTCGCGCTGCTGGACGCCGGTGATGCGCTCGACAATGTCGTTGACCGATTCGAGGTGCTGGATGTTCACGGTCGAGATCACGTCGATGCCCGCGTCGAGCAGCTCTTCGACGTCCTGCCAGCGCTTCTCGTTCTTCGATCCCGGCACGTTCGTGTGCGCGAGCTCGTCGACGAGCACCTGCTTGGGCTTTCGCCGCAGGATCGCGTCGACGTCCATCTCCTCGAACTGGGTGCCGCGGTAGTCGATGATCTTGCGGGGCACCACCTCGAGCTCGCGGATCTGGTCGGCCGTACGGGGACGCCCGTGGGTCTCCACGAAGCCCACGACGACGTCTGTGCCGCGCGCGTGGCGGCGACCGGCCTCGTTCAACATCGCGAACGTCTTCCCGACGCCGGGCGCGGCGCCGAGATACACGCGGAGGTTGCCGCGCGCCATCCGGCTACCCGGTGCGATCCAGCGCGAGGTTGAGATCGAGCACGTTCACAGTCTGCTCGCCGAGGAACCCCCACGCGCGCCCCTGGGTATGGGCGGCGATGGCACGCTGTACGACAACAAGCGGCATGTTGCGCGCGCGCGCGACGCGGGCAGCCTGGAGCCGGGCATTCTGCACGGAGATCTGCGGGTCGAGCCCGGAGGCCGACGCCGTGACGGCGTCCACCGGCACGAGCGCGTCGGAGGCCAATCCGTTGAGGCTCCGGTACGCCATCGCCCGTTCGGGGACCGTGTTCGGGTCACACGCGTAGGTGCCGTTGTTCTTCTCGTACACCGGTTTCCCGGCGCTGTCGGTGATCATGTTGCCGCCCTTGTCTGTCGCCTGTACCGGGACGCAGTAAGGATCCGCAGCCGTTGCGAAGGGATTCGTCTTGATCGGCCGGCCGTCGTCACCGATCGCCACGCCGGGCACGTTGCCGATCAGCTTCGGGTTCGTCGGCCCCAGGTTCGAGCCGCCGCTCTTGAGTGCGTCGTAACCGTCGCCCGCGGCCGAAGGACGGCTTTGGAAGTACTTCGGCAAAGGGTTCCCGTTGGCGTCGGTGAAGTTCTGACCGATCAGCGACGAGCCGACGACCTTGCCGTTGACCTTGACGAGCGAGCCGCCGGCGCGCTTCGACATGAACACCTGCGACAGACCGGTCACGACGAGCGGGTACACCAGACCGAGGAGCACCGTCATCACGACCGTCATGAGAAGTCCGGTGAGGAGTTGGCGTCGCAGCATCAGCGCACCCCGAGAGCCGTGAGGATCAGATCGATGAGCTTGATCCCGACGAACGGTGCGATGATGCCGCCGATGCCGTAGATCAGGAGGTTCCGTCGCAGGATCGCGGCGGCTCCCATCGCCCGGAACTTCACTCCGCGCAACGCGAGCGGGATCAGCGCCACGATGATCAGCGCGTTGAAGATCACCGCCGACAGGATCGCAGAGTGCGGGTTGTCGAGCTTCATGATGTTCAAGGTGTCGAGCGCCGGGAACACGCCCACGAACATCGCCGGGATGATGGCGAAGTATTTGGCCACGTCGTTCGCGATCGAGAACGTCGTGAGCGAGCCCCTGGTGATCAGGAGCTGTTTGCCGATTTCGACGACCTCGATGAGCTTCGTCGGGTTCGAGTCGAGGTCCACCATGTTGCCGGCTTCCTTGGCGGCTTGCGTCCCGGTGTTCATCGCGACGCCGACGTCGGCTTGGGCCAGCGCCGGGGCGTCGTTCGTGCCGTCGCCGGTCATCGCGACCATCGACCCGCCGACCTGCTCCCGCTTGATCAAGGCCATCTTGTCTTCGGGCGTCGCCTCGGCGAGGAAGTCGTCGACGCCGGCCTCCTGCGCGATTGCCGCGGCCGTGAGCGGGTTGTCGCCGGTGATCATAATGGTGCGAATGCCCATGGCGCGGAGGCGAGCGAGACGATCTTTCAGTCCGCCCTTCACGATGTCCT
>DASQHW010000561.1:0-2067 GCA_035631895.1 Acidimicrobiia bacterium
GTCAACGCCGACGCGCCCGGCGACGACCCCAAAGAC
Organism: Acidimicrobiia bacterium; assembly: GCA_035631895.1. Lineage (GTDB taxonomy): Bacteria > Actinomycetota > Acidimicrobiia > IMCC26256 > PALSA-610 > DASQHW01. The sequence continues at coordinate 37 of DASQHW010000561.1, forward strand.
CACGTCTTCTTCGTCGTCGACGAAGACGTCTGCACCCGCTGCGCCCTGTGCGTCGACCGCTGCCCCACCGGTGTCATCATCTTGGGCAAAGTCACCGACCAATGGCGCGACGGCGACCCCAACGTCCGCACCAACCGACACGGCTACGCCTACGGCGTCCGCTTCTGAACGTGCGCGTCGAGCTCCGATGACACGGGTCGACATTCGACGAGCGGAGACGCGGTTTCACACCGACATCTCGTGGCTCGATTCGTGGCACAGCTTCAGCTTCGGAGAGCACTACGACCCGCGCAACACCCATCACGGCCTGCTGCTCGTCAACAACGACGACGTGGTCGCGCCCGGCGGCGGCTTCGGTACGCATCCGCACCGCGACATGGAGATCGTCACGTGGGTGCTCGACGGCGCGCTCACACACCGCGACAGCGAAGGGAACGAGGGAACGATCACGCGCGACGTCGCACAGCGCATGAGCGCGGGCACGGGCATCCGTCACTCGGAGATGAACGCGAGCGACACCGAACCGGTGCACTTGCTGCAGATGTGGGTGCCGCCCGACACGAACGGGCTCACACCCGGCTACGAGCAACTCGATGTCGCTGCGGACTTCGAGCGAGACGAGCTGTTTCCGCTGGCATCGGGACGCGAGCCGGGCGCCGCGATCCACATCAACCAGCGCGATGCGACCCTGTGGGTTGCGCGGCTCTCACCCGGGGCGCACGCAGCGGTTCCCGATGCGCCGTTCGTGCACGTGTTCGTCGCCCGGGGCAGCGGCGATCTCGCCGGCGCAGGCACGATGCACGCCGGTGATGCGGCACGGCTCACGGCGGCCGGTACCCCGAAGATGACCGGCGGCGAGGACGGCGCAGAGATCGTGCTGTGGGAGACGCACGCAGATCTCGTGCAGCGGTGACCACACCCACTATTTGACGAGCCGCGACAACCGCCGGTCGGCCAGCACCTTGCCACCCGTCTGGCAGCGCGGGCAGTACACGACTTCGTGCGACTCGTACGACACGCGTTTCAGATCGTCACCGCACACGGGGCACGGCAGACCCGCCTTGCCGTGCACGGTGAAGTGCTCGCCGAGCTTGTTCTGCGACAGCCCTCCCTCGCGCGAGCGCTCACGGCCGAGTCCTTCGGCGAGGACCTCGTGCAGCGCGTCGATCAGGCGATCACGCTCCTCTGCAGACAACGACTTGAGCGACGCGTACGGCGACAATTTGGCGCGGTGCAACACGTCGTCCGCGTACCCACGGCCGACCCCCGCGACCGTGCGCTGGTCGCGCAGGATCGTGTGGATGCGGCGTCCGTCGCCCGACGTGCGCACCCAGGCCGCGAACTCCTCGCTCGTGGCCTCCGGGCCGAGCCCGTCCAGAGGACCGACGTCCCCAGGACCGAGCACCCACCAACCGGCCTTGCGCTCGGTGCCGTGCTCGCGGAGCAGGACCGCGCGGTTCCCCGAGAAACGCCACCGCGCGACGGATCCCTTCGGCTTCGTGCGCTTCGGTGGCTCCTCGAAATCCATCCGCCCGGCCTGCGAGAGGTGGAACACGATCCGTAAGCCGTTGTCGAACCACAACGACACGTACTTGGCGCGCCGGTCGACCCGCTCCAACGACGCGCCGACCAGGGCGTCCGGTGGTGGCTCGTAGGTCTTCAAGCCACTGAAGCCCAGCGGCTCGTACCCCTCGAACGTCGCGCCGCCGAGCCAGGCGTGGATTCGCTCGGCCAACGCCTGCATTTGCGGTGCCTCCGGCACTCAAATGCCCCTTCGTCGCGGATACGGAGCCTCACGCACCTCGGGCATCGTAGGACGCGGCGCCGTGCGTCCAGTCCGGCCCGTTGCCCCAGTCGAGGCGGGTGCGCTTCTTCGGGTGGTCGGGGTCGAACTGCTTGCACGCGTCGGCGTACTGCCTCATGGTCCGGGTTCCCTCGGGCAGGGACCAGAAGTCCTCTTCGAGCGAGAACTTCCCGTCGCCCGCGTATTGCAGCACCGTCATGCCCGGAAAGTCGATCGGCGGCGCACCC
>DASQHW010000562.1:0-6238 GCA_035631895.1 Acidimicrobiia bacterium
GCCCCTTGTCGGGTATCTCGTCGGGCAGCACGACGTCGAAGACCGACACCCGGTCGCTCGCGACCATCAACAACGCATCGTGCTCCACCGCGTACAGCTCTCGCACCTTGCCGGAATAGATGTGCGGCAGCGCGGTATTGCCCATCGTCTCAGCTCACCTCGGAGGTGTCGCTCGCGTCGGGATCCTCGTCGAGTGCGTCGAACACGCGGCCGACGTTCGCGAGCGCGCGCTTGAGATCGAAGCACGCGTCGACGCGCGCCTCGTCGAGCACTGCCGTGACCTCGGAGTCGCCGCGCAACACGTCGCGGAACGGTTGCTCCTCCTGCCACGAGCGCATCGCATTGCGCTGGACCACCCGATAGGCGTCGTCGCGCGACATGCCGGCTTCCACCAGTGCCAACAGGACCGGCTGGCTGAACACGAGGCCGAACGACGCGTCGAGGTTCCGCAACATCCGCTCCGGATACACCCGCATGCCCCGCACGATCTCCGTGAACTTCACCAGCTGGTAGTACGCCAGCATCAACGAGTCGGGGATGATGATCCGTTCCACCGAGGAGTGCGAGATGTCGCGCTCGTGCCAGAGGGCGACATCCTCGAGCGCGGCCTGCAGGTTGCCGCGCAATACCCGGGCCAGGCCGCAGAGCTGCTCGGCCTTCACCGGGTTGCGCTTGTGCGGCATCGCGCTCGAGCCCTTTTGCTTGCCCTCGCGGAACGGTTCCTCGACCTCACGCACCTCGGTACGTTGGAGGTGCCTGATCTCGAGCGCGAACGCTTCGATCGTCGCGCCGACCGACGCGCACGCATACAGCACTTCGGCGTGACGATCGCGCGGGAGCACCTGCGTCGCAGGGACCGGGCGCAGGCCCAGCTGCTCGCAGACGTCGCGCTCGACCGCAGGGTCGATGTTCGAATAGGTACCGACCGCACCCGAGAGCTTGCCGACGGCGATCGTGCGGCGGGCGCGCTCGAGCCGCTCGCGGTCCCGTCGCACCTGCATCGCCCAGAGCGCCAGCTTGGCGCCGAAGGTCGTGGGCTCGGCGTGGATGCCGTGCGTCCGGCCGACCATCGGTGTGTCACGGAACTCGCGCGCCCGTTTGGCGATGGCGTCCTCGAGGGCGGCCGCGGCCGCGAGGATGCAGTCGAGCGCACGCGTCATCTGGAGCGCCAGGGCAGTATCGACGACGTCGCTCGACGTGAGGCCGTAGTGCACCCACGCCGCGGCGGGCATGCCCACACGTTCCTGTACGACGTCGACGAACGCGGCGACGTCGTGGTCCGTCACCTTCTCGCGTTCGTGGATCGCGGCGACATCGAAGCCGGCTCGTTCGCGCACCGTGCGCGCGTCCTCCGCCGGTACGACACCGAGTCGCGCCCACGCGTCGACCACGAGCACCTCGACCTCGAGCCAGGCGCCGAAGCGCGCTTCGTCGGTGAACAGCTCGGCGATCTCGGGGAGCGAGTACCGGGGGATCACGTGAGGGCCTGGGCCGCGATGTCGCGACGGTAGTGGACGCCGGGCCAGGAGATCTCCGCTGCCGCGGCGTACGCACGATCGCGCGCGGCGCCCACGTCGGGAGCCGTTGCGGTCACCGTGAGCACGCGCCCGCCGTTGGTGACCACACGCCCGGCGTCATCGGTCGCTGTGCCGGCTTGGAACACGATGACACCCTCCCGGGCGTTCGCCACGTCCAGGCCCTCGATGCGGTCGCCACGGCGCGCCGGCGTGGGTGGATAGCCCTCGGTGGCGAGCACGACACCGACAGACGCGACATCGGCAATCTCGACCGGCGTCTCCAACCGTCCGGCAGCCGACTCGCGCAGGTGCACGTACAGGTCACTCGAGAACCTCGGCACCACGACCTGGCACTCGGGGTCGCCGAAGCGCACGTTGTACTCGAGCACCTTCACACCATCGGGCGTGAGCATGAGCCCGCAATACAGCATCCCGCGGTACTCGGCACCGCGCCGAGCCAGCTCGCGCAACGTCGGGCGGATCGCGTGCTCCATCACCCCCTCGACCAGCTCCTCGCTGACGAACGGCACCGGCGCGTACGCACCCATCCCGCCGGTGTTCGGTCCCCGGTCACCGTCGAACGCTCGCTTGTGGTCCTGCGCCGTTGCGCACACTGCAGCGTTGCGTCCGTCGCACAGCACGAACAGCGACAGCTCCGGCCCGGTCATGCCTTCTTCGATCACGCAGGTGAGGCCCGCCGCGCCGAACGCGTCACCCGACAGGTATGCGCGCACCGCGTCGCGTGCCTCGTCGATCGACTCCGTGACCAGGACGCCCTTGCCGGCAGCGAGCCCGTCGGTCTTGACGACATAGAGGCCGGGCAGTGACTCGAGGAACGCGAAGGCGCGCTCCTCTTCCCCGGCGCCGAAGGTGCCGTGCCGCGCGGTGGGCACGTGGGCCGCGACGAGCACATCCTTCATCCACGCTTTCGACCCTTCGAGGGCGGCCGCCGCCCGCCGCGGTCCGAATGCGAGGCGGCCCGAGGCCTGGACCGCGTCGACCACGCCGGCGACGAGGGGATCCTCGGGGCCCACGACGACGAGGTCGGCGTCGAGCTTCGCGGCCAGCTCGGCCACCGCAGTGGGGTCGGCCGCGGCAACGGCGAGGCACTCTCCGATGGCCGCCATGCCCGGGTTCCCGGGCGCGCACACAACCTCGTCGACGTGCGGTGAGCGCGCCACGCCCCACGCGAGCGCGTGCTCCCGTCCGCCGGATCCGATCACGAGGACCCGAGTCATCGCTTCTCCACGCTGCTCACGCTGCTCTGGGCAACACGATGGTCTGCTCGCGCGCAGGCCCCACACCGACGATGCTCACGTGCACACCGGCAAACTCCTCGACGAATCTGACGTAGTCGCGCGCGTGCGGCGGGAGCTCTTCGAGGCGCGCGGCCCGCTCGATGTCGACACCCCAGCCCGGCAGCGTCTCGTACACCGGCCGCACCTTGTGCAGCACCGACTGGTGGTAGGGGACGTGGTCGTATCGCGTGCCGTCGTCGCCCTCGTACCCGACGCACACCTTCAGCTCCTGCAGAGGCGACAGCACGTCGAGCTTCGTGAGCGCGATGTCGGTGCACGTGTTGAGGCGCACCGCATGCTTGAGCATCACGAGATCGAGCCATCCCGTGCGACGACGCCGGCCGGTGTTCGTGCCGAACTCGCCGCCGCGCTCGACGAGCATGTCGCCCACCGCGTCGCCTTCGAACAGCTCGGTGGGGAACGGACCGCTCCCGACGCGTGTCTGGTACGCCTTCACGAGTCCGACGACACGCTGAATCGCGAGCGGGCCGACACCCGCGCCGATGCAGACGCCGCCTGCCACCGGGTTGCTGGACGTGACGAACGGATACGTGCCGTGGTCGAGGTCGAGATAGGTCGCCTGCGCGCCTTCGAACAGCTCCCACTGCTGCGCATCGAGCGCCTCGTGCAGGAGGTGCACGGTGTCGTCGATGAGCGGCGCGAGCCGGGGAACCATCTGCAAGTACCTCTCGGAGAGCTCCTTGGCGTCGATCGGCAGGCGGTTGTACACCTTGGCGAGGACGCCGTTCTTCTCGCGCAGCACGAGGTCGAGCTTCTCGCGGAAGATCTTCGGGTCGAGCAGGTCCTGGACCCGTAACCCGACGCGAAGCGCCTTGTCCGCATATGCCGGGCCGATGCCGCGCTTGGTGGTGCCGAGCTTGTTCTTGCCGAGGTATCGCTCGGTCACGCGGTCGAGCTCCTGGTGGTACGGCATGATCAGATGCGCGTTGCCGGAGAGGCGGAGCTGGCGCGTGTCGACCTGCTTGGACTCGAGCATCGCGAGCTCGTCGAGCAGCACGGCGGGATCGACCACCACGCCGTTGCCGATGACCGGGACCACCCACGGGTAGAGCACGCCGCTCGGCACGAGCTGGAGCTTGAAGACCTCGCCGTCGACGACCAGGGTGTGACCGGCGTTGTGGCCGCCCTGGTAGCGGACGCACATCGACGATTCCTTGGCCAGGTAGTCGGTGACGCGGCCCTTGCCCTCGTCGCCCCACTGGGTGCCGACGATCACTACACCGGGCATTGCCAGCTCCGCTCGGGACGACTCCCCTCGGGAGCACTCCGCGTGACGGCCGCATTGGGTCTCACGTTGGGGACATGGTACTCGACCACCCTCCGGCCGCCGTCGCCTCCGTAGCATGGCGACCTTGGCGACTCGACGATGGCTCGGCGTGCCGTATGCGCGTGCAGAACGCTTCGCCTCGCCGCACCCCGTGCCATTCGACGCGAGCGGCGCGTACGACCGATTCGGTCCGGCCGCGCCGCAGCCGCGCGACAGCCCGCTCGGCGAGATCGTGCCGGGCATGCAGGTCGTCGACACCGACGAGCACGCGTGCCTGACGCTCAATGTGTGGGCGCCTCCCACCGGCGGCCCGCATCCGGTGCTCGTGTGGTTCCACGGCGGTTCGTTCATGATCGGCGCGTCGTCACAGGCGGTATACGACGGCGCGCTGTTGTCCGGCGAGCAATCGGTCGTCGTCGTCACCGTCAACTCCCGCCTCGGCGCGCTCGGCTTCCTCGACATGCGAGCAGCCGGTGGTGTCGCGAACTGCGGCATGCGGGACGCGCTCTGCGCGCTCGAGTGGGTACGGGAGCACATCGGCTCCTTCGGCGGCGACCCTGCCCGCGTCGTCGGTTTCGGCGAGTCCGCCGGCGGCGGCCTGTTGCTCCACGTGCTCGCATCGCCGATGTCACGCCGCCTGCTCGCGGGCGCGATCGTCCAGAGCGGCGCGACATTCGCAACGTTGGACGACGCGCGGGCTGCACTCGTCGTCGAGACCATGTGCAAGGAGGCCGCGGTGACGGGCGCGGCCGGGTTGCGGGCGCTGCCCGTCGACGCGCTGCTCGAGGCGCAGAACCGCGCGCTGTCGACGCTCCTGCAGCCGGTCGGCATGATGCCGTTCCACCCCATGGTCGACGGCGACGTGTTGCAGGCGCGGCCGGTGGACGCGATCGGCACGGGAGCCGCGGCCGGTGTCGCGCTCATCGCGGGGACGACCGCCGACGAGATGGCACTGTTCGTCGACCGCGCCGCACTCGGCCGCGAGCGGCTGGTGCGACGGATCGCGCGGTACTTGCAGACCGACGAGGTGCAGGCGGCACGCGTGGCAGACCACTACGCGGCACAGCTCGGCAGCGCCGGCAACGCGGACGTGTGGCGCGCCTTCTTCGGTGACCGCGAGATGCAGGATCCCTGCCGGGCCGTGCTCGACGCACATGCGCCGCACGGGCCCGCGTACACCTACTGCTTCACGTGGGAAGGTCCGGACGCGGGCGCGTGCCACGGCATCGACATCCCGTTCCCGTTCGGCAACTTCGTCGACGGATGGGAAGCGTTCGCCGGCATAGATGCAGACGCGCGTGCGCTCTCACGCAGGATGCGCGACGCGTGGGCTGCGTTCGCCCGCACCGGCGACCCCGGCTGGCCGCAGTACCCGAGCGCGATGATCCTCGGCCGCGAGCCGCACGTCGCCCCGTCCCACCCCCTGTTTGCAAGAATTGCGACCGCCTAGGGTCGTTTCGTTGCAAACACGGGGTTCGGTGGGCGGCCGAGGACGTCGGCAACCGTGTCGGTCACCTGCGCGAGCGCGCCGCGCGTGACTGCCTCGTAGAGATGCACGGTCGAGTCGGCGAGCCACGGATCGAGCCCGCCGGCGACGGGAGCGGCGCGCCACCGGTCGAGCGGAGGATCGAGGCGGCGCACACCGAGGCGGGATGCGACCTCGTCGCCGTCGAGGGCTTCGGGGCCGGTGAGATGGAGCGCGCCGCGGAGGTCGTCGCGCGTGAGTGCCTCGGCCGCGACATCCGCGATGTCGACGGGTTGGATCCACGAGATCTTGCCTGCGCCTGTGGGCAGCACGAGCGTGCCCCGCGCGATGAGGTCGCGCTGTTTGTCGATGACACTCGCGAAGAACGAGGGCTGGAGCACGGTGGACCCGACCGGCGACGCCGCAAGCCGCCGCTCGATCGCGCGATGGTTGCCGTGCAGACCCGTTTCCAGTCCGGGGATCGGGATGTTGGAGACCTTCACGATGTGATCGACGCCGGCGCGCTCGGCCGCCTCGATGGCGTTGATCTCGAGCACGACCTGCTCGCGCGTCGGCGACGACACGAGGAACATCCGCGCGACCCCCGCGCACGCGGCATCGAGTGACACCCGATCGGCGAGGTCGCCGAGCACGCAGTCGTCGGCGGGGC
>DASQHW010000563.1:0-5298 GCA_035631895.1 Acidimicrobiia bacterium
CCTTCGTGCAGGCCGACGGCACCGTGGTCGGCGTCGTGTTTGCCCGCTCTGCGATGAACAACGACATCGGCTACGCGTTGACATCGGGCCAGGTGCGCAGCGACATCACCTTGGGCGAAGCGCGTCAGACCCCGACCGGTACGGGGCCCTGCACCGCCGGCTGACGACGCGATGAGCCCCGGCGCCATCTTCTGGTGCCGGTCGGGTTCGGCGCGCGGCAGCTCCTCGGCCGCCTAATTTCCGCGGAGAACGTCGTTGTCGGACGGACAGGCTGGGTAATAGTCTCGGAGAATGACGTTCTCCACGGCGACGGGCGAGGACCTCGACGCTCGTCCCGAGCGTTTGCTCCAGGCCGCCCGCGACCTCGCGAACGAGACAGGGAGCGCGGCATTCACCGTTGCCCAGGTCACCGCCGAGGCCGGGCTCTCGCTCAAGAGCTTCTACCGCTGCTTCAGGGGCAAGGACGAGTTGCTTCTGGCGTTGATCCAGGCCGACAGCCGGCTCGGCGCAGAGGTGCTGCGCGCGCGCATAGGGCATCGGACGGGCGCCGACGGTCTCCATGCGTACGTCACCGAGCTGTTCGAGATGCTCTCGCTCCCGGGCGCCGTCGGCTACGCCGGCGTGCTCGTGCGCGAATACTTGCGACTCAACGAGCACTACGGCGAACAACAGCTCGCCGCCCTCGCGCCGCTGCTCGACCTGCTCGCCGGCCAGCTCGACGGCGAGCATCGGCACCGTGACGCGTTGACCATCTTCGGTGTGCTCCTGGGCGGGATTCACGAAGTCGTGCTCGGGCGCGCCACGGATCCACGAGAGCTTGCCGAGTATCTCCACGATTTCTGTGCCCGCGGAGTCCGAGGCCGATGAGCGCGACGCTCCTTCCCGACCCCGAGGCACGTCCACGCCATTACACGATCATCTCCGTCGACGATCATCTGATCGAGCCGGCGCACCTCTTCGAAGGGCGCATGCCGCAGCACCTCCAGGACAGGGCGCCACGGGTCGTCACCCTTCCCGACGGACGCGAGACGTGGGTGTACGAGGACGGCTTGTACCCGCAAGTCGGGTTGAACGCGGTCGCAGGCCGTGCCAAGGAAGAGTGGAGCATGGAGCCGGCGCGCTTCGACGAGATGCGCCGCGGCTGCTTCGACGTCGAGGCACGCATCGCCGACATGGACCTCGACGGCGTGTACGCGACCTTGTGCTTCCCTTCGCTGATCGCAGGCTTCGCGGGCACGATCTTCGCCAAGAGCAAGGACCCGGAGCTCGGGCTGGCCGCGTTGCGCGCCTGGAACGACTGGCACCTCGACGAATGGGCCGGCGCGCACCCCGAGCGGATCATCCCGCTCCAGCTTGCGTGGATCAACGATCCGAAGGTCGCAGCCCAGGACGTGTACGAGAACGCCGAACGCGGCGCCAAGGCGGTGAGCTTTCCCGAGAACCCCGTCGACCTGAAGCTGCCGCCGATGATGGACGCGCACTGGGAGCCGTTCCTGCGCGCGTGCGAGGAGACCGGCACCGTGGTGTGCCTGCACAACGGTTCGTCGTCGTGGACGGCAGCCCGCTCGCCGGGTGCTCCGCTCGAGCTGTACACGAGCCTGTTCCCCGTCAACGCGCTCGTCACGGCCGCGGAGTGGCTGTGGGCGCAAGTGCCGACACGCTTCCCCGACCTCAAGATCGCGTTCTCCGAGGGTGGCATCAGCTGGGTGCCGATGCTGATCGATCGCATCACGTACGTGCTCGATCACTCCGCGGTCGGGTCGCACGGGTGGGACGACCCGAACGTGTCGCCCATCGATGCCCTGCGTCGCAACTTCTGGTTCTGCACGATCGATCTCGGGTCGACCTTCGCGTTGCGCGAACACATCGGCATCGACCACATCTGCATGGAGAGCGACTATCCGCACGCAGACTCGACGTGGCCCGATACGCAGCGCCTCGCCGCCGAGGGCCTCGACGGCGTCTCGGACGCCGATATCCGCAAGGTCACGTGGGAGAACGCGTCCGAGCTCTTCCGCCACCCGGTGCCCGAGGAGCTGCGCCTCCCATGACCATTGACGTCCTCATCAAGAACGGCACCCTCGTCGACGGGACCGGAGCGCCGGCGCGCCGGGCCGACGTCGCGATCAACGACGGCCGCATCGTCGGGATCGGCGATGTCGACGACACCGCGGCTCGCACGGTCGATGCGGACGGTCTCGTCGTCGCGCCGGGTTTCGTCGACCTCCACACGCACTACGACGCGCAGCTGCTCTGGGACGCGACCGCGAGCCCGTCGCCGCTGCACGGCGTGACGACGGTGTTCGGTGGGAACTGCGGCTTCACCCTCGCACCCGGGGGTGACGCACACGTGGACTACTTGTCCCGCTTGATGGCGCGGGTCGAAGGAATCCCGCTGCCCGCGTTGCAACAAGGTGTCCCGTGGGACTGGAAGACGTTCGCCGACTACCTCGACCGCGTCGAGCACGGCGGCATCGCCGTCAACGCGGGTTTCCTCTGCGGCCACTCCGCGCTGCGGCGCGTCGTGATGGGCGAAGACGCGGTCGGCACGGAGGCGAACGAGACCCAGCTGGCGGAGATGGAACGCCTGCTCAACGACGCGCTCGACGCCGGGGCAATGGGCTTTTCGACCTCGCAGGCGCCGACGCACAACGACGGCGACGGCAACCCGGTCCCCTCACGCGCGGCGACCCGCGAAGAGCTGCTGCGACTGGCAGCCGTCGTGTCGCAGCACGCGGGGACGCAGCTCGAGCTGATCATCCCGGGTTGCCTGAACGGCTTCACCGACGACGAGGTCGACCTGATGGCCCGGATGTCGATCGCGGCCGATCGCCCGCTCAACTGGAACGTCCTCGGCGTCACTCCGGGCGGCATTCACGAGCACCAGCTCGACGCGGGCAGCCGTGCGGCCGCCAGGGGCGCCCGTGTCGTGGCGCTGACCCTCCCGCAGGGCATGCGGATCCGTCTCTCGTTCCACAGCGGGTTCGTGCTCGACGGGCTTCCGGGCTGGAGGGAGACGTTCGCGCTGCCGATCGAAGAGCGCATGGCCGCGCTTTCCGATCCCGCGCTCCGCCGACGGCTGGACGAGAACGCCCACTCGCCCGAAGCGGGCGTCCTGGCCGGCCTCGCTCGTTGGGAGCGCCTCGAGATCGTCGAAGGCTTCACCGACGACACAAAGCGTCTCGAGGGCAAGAAGATCGGCGAGATCGCCCGAGCGCGAGATGCCGAGCCGTTCGACGTGCTCTGCGACATCGTGATCGCCGACGGCCTCCGCACGGGCCTGCGGCCGGATTTCGGCGGTCCGGAGCCGGACGCCGTGTGGAAGATGCGCGCCGCGGTGTGGCGCGACCCACGCGCGATCGTCGGCGGCTCCGACGCCGGCGCGCACCTCGACATGATGTCGGGCGCGAGCTACTCGACGTTCGTCGTCGGTGATGCCGTGCGCAACGGCCATATCGAGCTCGAGGAAGCGGTGCACCTGCTGAGCGATGTGCCCGCGCGCCTCTACGGCGTGCGCGATCGTGGCCGCATCGCGGTCGGCGCGCACGCAGACATCGTGGCGTTCGACCCCGAGACCGTGGGCCCGGCGGGCGAGCGCACAAGGGACGACCTGCCGGGTGGCGCGAGCAGGATCGTCGCGGACTCACGCGGCGTGCACCATGTGCTCGTCGCCGGAACCGAGATTGTTCATGACGGCGCGTACACGGGCTCGACGCCCGGCGTCGTCCTGCGCGCGGGGCGCGACACCGACACCGTTCACCCCAAGGAGCCTTGATGTACACCGAAGAGACGCCCGCGCATGGTGGCAACGGCGAGATGCACCTGATGGACAAGGTCTTCTCGCCCGCGTGTGCCGATATGCCGCACGATGTCTACGCGGAGCTGCTCGCGCAGTGCCCGGTCTCGCGTCAGACGGGCATGTTCGGCAACGACGTCGTCATGCTCTCTCGCTACGAGGACGTGCTCTGGGCGCTGAAGCACCCGGAGGTGTTCTCGTCGAAAGGTGTGGTGGACATCGGCGGGGAGTTCCCACTCATCCCGCTCTCGGTGGACCCGCCCGAGCACGCGAAGTACCGCCGCCTCCTCGACCCGGAGTTCTCGCCGAGGAAGATGGCGGAGCTCGAGGACGAGATGCGCAGGTTCGTGAACGAGGCGATCGACGCGTTCATCGACCACGGCGAGTGTGACTTCCACGAAGACTTCGCGTCGCCGTTGCCATCGACCTTCTTCCTCGCGCTGACGGGTCTCCCGCACGCGGATTTGCCGAAATTCCTGAAGTGGCGCGACGACACGATCCGGCCCGAGGCCCCGACCTTCGAGGAGGGGGAACGCATCCGCAAGGAGGCCGGCGACGCGATCGAGAATTACTTCGAGTCCGCGCTCGAGGAGAAGCGGCGCAATCCCGACGACCGCCTGTTCACCCGGATGGTGCGCGGTACGGTCGACGGGCGACCGCTCACACGTGCCGAGATGTTGGGCGCGTGCCATCTGCTGTTGCTCGGTGGTCTCGACACTGTCACCGCGACGCTCGACTGCATGATCGTGTACCTCGCCCGTCACCCCGAGCGTCGAGACGCGCTGGTGGCCGACCCCTCCTGCATCCCGCACGCGGTGGAGGAGCTGCTCCGTCACCAGACGCCGGTGATGATGGTGCCGCGTGTCCTGACCCGGGATCACGAGATGCGCGGCGTGCAGATGAAAGCCGGCGACAGCGTGACGTTGATGATCGGTGCGGCGAACGCCGATGCCGCCGAGTTCGAGGAGTGGGGCGACGTGCGCTTCGACCGCACGACGAATCGCCATCTCGCCTTCGGCGGCGGTCCGCACCGGTGCCTCGGCTCGCACCTCGCCCGGCTCGAGTTGCGTGTCGCGCTCGAGGAGTTCCACCGGCGCATCCCCGAGTACCGGCTCGCGCAAGACGAGATCCACTTCTCGCCGGGGATCCGCCAGGCCGACCAGCTGCCGCTCGTCTTCCCCGTCACGCAGGAGGGATGATTACGGCGCGTCGGCGCGAATCTCGAGGACGTCGCCGGCGAGGCTGAGGCGCAGGTCGTCGCGGGTGACACCGGGCGGTATCGAGACTTCGTGCGACACGAGCTCGCTGCGGCCCTCGTCGACGTGCCGGACCTCGATCTCGAGCACCTGGTCGCGCACCTCCAGCCGCACGTCGGTATCGGGGTCGATGCCCGCCAGCTCGATCTGGACCACGACGTGCCGGCCGTCGGAGTGAGATACCACTCTCGCCACAACGGCCAGACTACGGTCACCCAGCCTGATCAAGTATCTGGGATCGAAACG
>DASQHW010000564.1:0-10715 GCA_035631895.1 Acidimicrobiia bacterium
GCCGGGTGTCCCGGCCCGCAGCGAGCGGGACCAAGAGGAGACGCGAAGAAGCCGCCGTCATCGTCGACGGCGGCTTCCCCGGTTGGAACGACGATCAGCCGAGCTTCGAAGAAGCCGAGCTGAACTTCTCGCTCACCTTGCCACCGAGCGCCGTGACGGCGATCACGACGACCAGGGCGATGAACACGAGCAGGAACACGTACTCGACGAGGTTGGCGCCACGCTCGTCGGTGATCCCGAGCTTCGCGATGACCCACGCCTTGAACACGGACAGTTGAGACATTCTGGGTGACCCCCTGCGGTCGCTTTGTACTCGATTCGGTCTTCTGTGCCGAACGAACTTGTACAGAATGGCACTCTCGCCCATATCGCTGGAATAGGTCATTAGGCCCCATTTCCTGGGGGGTCACTGGAGGCGGATGATGCCGATCCGTACGGCGGCGAGCACTGCCTGGGTGCGATCGCGGGCGTCGAGCTTGTCGTAGATCGAGGCGAGGTGGTTCTTCACCGTCTTGCCGCTGATGAACAGCTGCGCTGCGACCTCGGTGGTGCTCAGGCCGTCGGCGATCAGCTGGAGGACCTCTTCCTCGCGTGGGGTCAGGGGCGAGGTTCGGGTGTCCGGCGCCCGCAGTTCGGTGAGGATCGTCGATGCGAGCTCGCGGCTCAGGGCCACGTCGCCGCCGGCCGCCTGATGGACGGTCCGGACGACGTCCTGCATCGAGACGTCCTTGGTGAGGAAGCCGGTGGCGCCCGCATTGATGGCCTCCCGCCGCTGCGCATCCTCGCCGTGCATCGTCAGGACGACGATCGGGAGCTGTGGATGTACGGCGTGGATCCGCCGGGTCGCTTCGACGCCGTCGAGGATCGGCATCGAGACGTCCATCACGACGACGTCGAGGGCCAGCTCGTTCGCGAGCCGAACGGCCTCGGATCCGTCGCCCGCTTCGGCGACTACCTCCATGCCCGCCTGTTCGAGCGCCTGGCGCACGGCCTGGCGCAGCAGCTGGTGATCGTCGACCAGCAGCACCCGCGAGGACTTTCCGGTCGTCGTGCCGACGCCTCCGCGTCCTTGCTCCGCCGTGGTCATCGTTGTCTCCGCGTCATTCGCCCGCCTGTTCCTCTCCGGGTCGCACTTGCCGCGCCCGTGTTGGGGTCATGCCGACCGCCGGACATGCCGGCGTGGCACCACCGCACTCTCGACCTCGACGACCACACTCGAGCCCAGCCCGTCGCGGCTCACGATCCGGAGCCGCGCACCGACGGCTTCTGCCCGCTCACGCATTCCGACGATGCCGTAGTGATCGCCGGCGACGCGGGCAGGGTCGAATCCCTTTCCGTTGTCGGAAACCTCGAGCCGAGCGCCGCCGTGCTCGTCGACGTCCCAGCGGACGATGACCTGTGTCGCGCCGGAATGTCGATCAACGTTCGCCAGGGCCTCTTGCACGATGCGCCACAGCTCCTGTTCGACTCGGTACGGGAGGCGTTGCGCCGCGTCCGGCATCCAGCTCGTCGAGATGCCCGTGCGCTCCTCGAAACGAGCCAGGAACTCCGCCGCGACCGCGGTCAACTCATTCTCTTCGCTGACGTTGGCGCGCAGTTGGTAGATCGTCTCGCGCAGCTGCTGCATGACGTCCCGCACGACACCGTGAAGATTGCCGATCTCGTCGCGCTTCTCGCCCGGCAGGTCGAGCAGCCGTTCCAACTCGAACGTCACGTACGCCAGTGACTGCGCGATGCGGTCATGGAGCTCACGCGCGATGCGGCCCCGCTCGGCCTCCGCGCCGAGCGTGTGCAGCCGCCCGAACCAGCGCGCGTTGTCGAGCGACAACGCGAGGACGCTCGACAGCGAGTCGAGCAGATTTCGGTCGTCCGGACCGTAGGCCTCGGGCGGCTCGTGCTCGATCGCAACCGCGCCGACGAGCGCGCCCCGGGCTCGTAGCGCGGTGTACAGGCCGCTGCGGCACATGGATGCGAAGCCGTTCTGGTCCGCCTCTGCGAGCCGATCCGCCACGACCACCGGCCCCGTCGACGCCATCGCTTGCCGGACCGGTGCAGGAAGGTCCCGCTCGCCCAGACGTGAAGGTGTCCGCACTCCCTCTGCGAGCTCGGCGCGCCACCCGGAGCCCGCGTCGTCGGGCACGAGAACCACGAGCGCGGTGTACGGGAACAGTGCCCGCACACGCTGCCGGATCGATTCGACGACCTCACCGAGGTCGAACGAGGCGGGGAGCGTCTGCGCCAGCGAGTGAAGTGAGACGAGCAGATCGTTGGCGGTTGCCATCTGGGTCGCGTGGTCGATCGCGCTGCGCGCTGCATCTCGATCTCCACGACCAGGTTGCGGGTGAACGCTCCGAGCGCACCGCACAGGAGGAAGATCACCGCGATCTGGCTCGCTGCGCGTTGGTCGTTCGCGTCCGCGGACTGGATCGCGATCGCGGCCGCGGCGGCGATCGCGCCGGCGACTGCCGTGCCCACCGTGGCCCGCCGGCCCCACATGTAGCCGGCGAGCAGGAGCCCGGTGATCGGGGTGAGGATGAACGGGCTCTTGAACCCGCCGGTCGCGATGATCGCGGCGATCGAGACCACCAGCTCCATCAACGTGAGGAGACGGACCCGCTGGAGTGACGAGGCCCGGAGTTGCTGGACACTTTCGAAGGTCCCGTAGGTGGCCAGGGAGACGGACGCGAGCGCGAAGTGCCCACCCGGTGGCGCCTTCATCAGCCCGAACACCACTCCGGCCGCGACCGTGATCGCCCTGCTCGCAACCGCGAGCACGACGAGCCTCGTCTCCAGGCGCGAGCCGTCCCGGCCCGTCGAAGCGAGCGCTGTCGCCAGCCGGCCGAAGCCGGTCTGCGGGTTCGGGTGGGGCAGGGTCGAGCTCGTGGGGACTCCTCGACTCACGGCACTCGTACACTTCATCGGCGTGCGGGACGCTCCGGACGAGGGAAGTCCCCCCGGCGGGCCGGGGCGGCGGAGCAGGGCCCCGACGGACGGGGCGGTGGACGGCCGGCAGCCATGCTGATGATCGGCCTGACTGGGGGCATCGGCTCGGGCAAGACCACCGTCGCCGCTTCCCTCGCCAGGCGGGGCGCGGTCGTGATCGACGCGGACGCGATCGCCCGCGAGGTCGTCGAGCCGGGGTCGCCGGCGCTGAGCAAGCTGGTCGAGCGCTTCGGGGCCGACATCCTGCACCCCGACGGCTCGCTCGATCGGGCGGCGCTGGCGGCAAAGGCGTTCGTGAGCGACGACACCCGCAAGGAACTCGAGGCGATCACCCATCCGGCGATCAGCGCCGAGTTCCTCCGGCGGGTTTCGGAGGCACCGGAGGATGCGATCGTCGTGCACGACGTGCCGCTGCTCGTCGAGGCGAACCGTGCCGCCGACTACGCGGGCGTCATCGTCGTCGACGCGCCGGTCGACCTCCGGCTCGCGCGACTGGTCGCGCGGGGTGTCGCGCGTGAGGACGCCGAGCGGCGCATCGCGCTCCAGGCGTCCGACGAGGATCGCCGCAAGGTGGCGACATGGTGGGTGGACAACGCCGGCGACCTCGATGCGCTCGAGAAGCAGATCGACGTGATCTGGACGGATCTCCAGAAGTTGCGCGACGACCCCGCCGAACGTCGCCGAACGGAGTGAGCCCGCCGGTACTCTCGATTTGTGCCCGAATTCGAATTGGTGACCGACCTCGCGCCCGCCGGCGACCAGCCGGAAGCCATCTCGGCGCTCGTTGAGGGCGTGCGGCGGGGCGACCGGTTCCAGACGCTGCTCGGGATCACCGGCTCGGGCAAGAGCTTCACGATTGCCAACGTCATCGCGCAGGCGCAACGACCGACGCTCGTCCTTGCACCGAACAAGTCGCTGGCGGCCCAGTTGGCTGCCGAGTTCCGAGAGTTGTTCCCGAAGAACCGCGTCGAGTACTTCGTCAGCTACTACGACTACTACCAGCCCGAGGCGTACATCCCCTCGAGCGACACCTACATCGAAAAGGACTCGTCGATCAACGACGAGATCGACCGGCTCCGCCACTCGGCGACGAGCGCACTGCTCACCCGCAGGGACGTGGTCATCGTGGCGTCGGTCTCGGCGATCTACGGTCTCGGTTCCCCGGAGATGTACAGCAAACAGCTGCTCATGCTCAACGTCGGCGACACGCGCGACCAGCGCGACATCCTGCGCCGGCTCGTCGAGCTCCAGTACGAGCGCAACGACATGGCGTTCGCCCGCAACAAGTTTCGGGTGCGCGGCGACACCATCGAGGTGCTTCCCGCGTACGAGGAACGCGCGGTACGCATCCAGCTCTTCGGTGACGAGGTCGAGCGCATCTCCAGCGTCGATCCCCTCACCGGCGAGGTCGTCGAAGAGCTCACCAGCCTTGCGTTGTTCCCGGCGTCGCACTACGTCACCGATGAGGTCCGGCTCGTACAGGCGATTGCGGGCATCGAAGCCGAGCTGAAGGAACGACTCGCCGAGCTGGAGGGCGAAGGCAAGCTGCTCGAAGCGCAGCGCCTGCGCATGCGCACGAACTACGACCTCGAGATGCTGCGGGAGGTCGGCAGCTGCGCGGGCGTCGAGAACTACTCGATGCATCTCGACGCTCGCGTGCGTCACCAGCCGCCGTACACACTGCTCGACTACTTCCCGGACGACTGGCTCTGCATCGTCGACGAGTCCCACGTTGCGATCCCGCAGTTGCACGGCCAGTTCGAGGGCGACCGATCCCGCAAGGAGACGCTCGTCGCGCACGGCTTCCGTCTGCCCTCGGCGATGGACAACCGTCCGCTGCGGTTCGAGGAGTTCACCGAACGCGTGAACCAAGTGCTGTTCATGTCTGCGACGCCGAGCAAGTACGAGCGCGAGATGTCCACGCAAGTGGTGGAGCAGGTCGTACGACCCACCGGGCTGATCGACCCCGAGATCATCGTGAAGCCGACGAAGGGCCAGATCGACGACCTGGTCGCCGAGATCAACGGTCGCGTCGAGAACGACGCGCGCGTGCTCGTCACCACGCTCACGAAGAAGATGGCCGAGGATCTCACCGACTACCTGTTGGAGCTCGGCATCCGCGTTCGCTATCTGCACTCCGAGGTCGACACGCTCGAGCGGATCGAGATCCTTCGTGCGCTGCGACTCGGCGAGTTCGACGTGCTCGTAGGGATCAACCTGCTCCGCGAAGGTCTCGACCTTCCCGAGGTATCGCTGGTCGCGATCCTCGACGCGGACAAGGAGGGCTTCCTCCGCAGCTCCACGTCACTGATCCAGACGATCGGGCGTGCCGCACGCAACGTCGACGGCCAGGTGATCATGTACGCCGATCAGATGACCGACTCGATGCGTTACGCGATCAGCGAGACGATGCGACGGCGGCAGAAGCAGCTCGCATACAACCTCGAGCACGGCATCGACCCGCAGACGGTGCGCAAGAAGGTCACGGACATCTTGGAGATGTTGCGTGCGCGCGGCGACGGGGAGGAACCGGTCGCATCCCGCGGACGGGGAAGGGGTGCACGTGGCCGCGGCCGCGCGTCGGTCGTCGACCGGCTCGATCTGCCGCGGGACGAGCTCGCCCGGCTGATTCAGAGCCTCACCGACGACATGCAGGACGCCGCACGCGATCTGCGATTCGAGGAAGCGGCGCGACTCCGCGACGAGATTCAGGACCTCAAGCGCGAACTGCGGGAAGTGGGCTGAGCCGTTCGGGCGCGCACGTGTCCGAACGCGGTTCGACCGCAGTCGCTCGGGCCGGGACGGTCATCGCGATGATCGAGAGCAGCAGCAGCGGCGCGGTGGCGCGCGGGCCGTTCCAGTCGCCGGTGAGCACGACCGCGCTGAGGAACGGAACCAGCGCGAGCTGAGCGGCGATCGGGCCGCCGAGCGGCGACCGCAGCCCACGGCGAAGCAAGACGAACGCGGCGGCCGCGACGCTCGCGGCCACGATCACGCCCGACATGCGGCTTCCACCGCCGACCCATATCCGCACGGCGCGGACCAGACCGCCGACGACCGAGAACTCCTCACTCGGTTCCCGTGAGCTCGCGAACCACACGCGGAGCACCAGCCACCACCCGGCGGCGACCGCGGCGGGGACGCCGACCAGCCGCAGCATGACCCGGCGTCCGCGCGTGAATGCCCAGCCGAGGAGCACGAGGAGCATGGCCTCCTTCGCAAGGACGGCCAGCACCGCCGTCGCCAGCGCGCCGCGTTCGTGTCCGAGTGAGTCGAGCGCGAGTGCGACGAGCACGAGGCCGAGCGCAAGCTCGTCCGCGACACTCAGGTCGAGTGTGGCGAACGCGGCCGGGAGGAGCGGCGCGCACAACGCGAGCGCCTCCACTGCCCGCCGGGACGCGCCGAGCGAGTGTGCGAGCAGCGCGGCGCCGAGCCCGGTCAGTGCGACGCCGACGGCGGCCCAGGTCCACAGCGACACCACGAGCCCGCGGCCTCCACCTTGGGGGTGAGTGCTCCATGCGAGAACCGGAAGGAGGATGCGCTGGAGCCGGTAACGGGGCCGGTCGGTCCATTGGGCGGCGTCCCGGAGATGCATCGGTTCGCGCGCGATGGCGTAGAAGGCCTGGCCGTCGTGGCCGACCCCTTCATGGAGCGCATAGGCCGGGAAATCGTGCCGGATCACGGGCGCCGCGGGGGACTGGGCGCCCGGTGTGATGAGCGTCACGACGTCGTGGTCGACGGCGAGATTGAGGCGGAGCATCACACCTGCGGTGATCGCAGCGCCGAAGAGCGCGAGCACGACAACGTGGCGCAGTCGCACCCGGTCCATGGGCGCCAGCATACCCGTCTATTTGGTATAAAGTGGGCGACCGTATGGCAGACGGGCGGGATGGACGGCTGACGCGCGTCACAGCGCGCCGGCGCATGTCGGTCGCTGCCGCCATCGCTTGCTTCACGCTCGTCACCTTCGGGCCGCTCGTCCCGCAGTACACGGCGCAGCCGGCATCCAGGTACGCGCTCACGGCCGCGCTCGCCGACCATCACACGATCAGCCTGCAGCGCTACGACCGGGTGCTCGGCCTCGACCATGCCCTGTACGGCGGGCAGTTGCGCTCGGACAAGGCGATCGGCCAGCCGCTGCTCGACGTGCCCGTGTACCTCGCCGGCCGGGCACTCGGCGCCGAGCCGGCAGCGCACCGCCGCCTGAACGGCAACCTCGGCATGTGGTGGAGCACGCTGTGGTCGTCGCTCGTGCCCTTCATCCTGCTGGTCGTCCTGATGTACCGGTTCGCCCGGCGCTTCGTTCCCGACGAGGCACTTCCGGCTGCGCTGGCGCTCGGCTTCGGAACGATGATGCTGCCTCACGCGGTGAATCTGTACGGTCACGTGCTCGCGGCCCTGTTCGCGTTCGGTGCGCTCGTCGTCTCGGAACACCCTGCGCCGAGCACCCGCCGCCTCGTCGCCGCAGGAGCACTCGCCGGGCTCGCCGTCGCGGTGGAGTACCACGCGGTGATCGCGGCGGCGGTGGTGTTCGTCGCGGTCGCGCTGCGCGAGCGCCGTCGCAGCCTGTGGATGTTGGCCGGAGCGTCACTCCCTGCACTGGCCATCGGCTGGTACCAGGCTCGGGCGTTCGGCGCATGGTGGCACACGCCATTTGCGTATTACGCGGGTCAGATCAACGGCACGACGAAGGGTGGCTACACGCTCCCGGGATGGCGCAACATCAGCGACGTCTTCGCGGGGACGCGCGGGCTGTTGTACGTCAGCCCGATCGTGCTCGTCGCGCTCGGTGCCGCGATCCGGCTGGCGCGCACGACCTCCGGTGGCATCCGCCGCCAGGCCGTCATCGGCGTAGCGGTGACGGCGGTGTACCTCGTGCTGTGTGCAGGCTGGTCGGGCACCCCGCTGCTCGAAGAGCCCGGCCCGCGGTACGCGATCCCGGCGCTGCCGTTCCTCGTGGTGCCGCTCGCGGCGGTGTGGTCGCGGTGGCGGCACGTCGCCCTCTACGCGAGCGTCATCGGTGCGACGTTCATGGTCGCCGCGGCGTCCACGTTCATCCTCGTGCAGGTCGGGCACACGCCGCTGGCGTACCTGCGGTACGCCGTCCAGCGGAACTTCGCCACGAACCTCTGGGCGATGGCACTGGGGCCGGCCGGCGTCGTCTGCTACCTCGCGACGGTCGCCTGGAGCGTGCGACTGCTCGTACGCACGGCCCATGTCGACCGCACGCGCGAGCCTGAGCAGGTCCCCGTCGCCTGACGAACAGGTGTTCGTGACGGCTTGCCGGGAGCGGGTACCCTGACCGCTGATGAGCGACACGATCGTCGTCCGCGGCGCACGCGAGCACAACCTCAAGAACGTCGACCTCGAGCTGCCGCGCGACCAGCTGATCGTCTTCACGGGTCTGTCCGGTTCGGGGAAGTCGTCGCTCGCGTTCGACACCATCTACGCCGAAGGCCAGCGCCGCTACGTCGAGTCGCTCTCGGCGTACGCGCGCCAGTTCCTCGGTCAGATGGACAAGCCGGATGTCGACTTCATCGAGGGCTTGTCTCCTGCGATCTCGATCGACCAGAAGTCGGCGTCCCGCAATCCGCGCTCGACCGTCGGCACCATCACCGAGATCTACGACTATCTCCGGCTCTTGTACGCGCGCATCGGCGTGCCGCACTGCCCGAACTGCGGCCGGTTGATCACGCGGCAGACACCGCAGCAGATCGTCGACCGGGTGCTGCAGCTCTCGGAAGGGACGCGGTTCCAGGTCCTCGCACCGGTTGTCCGCGGCAGGAAGGGTGAATATCAGCGACTCGTCGACGAGCTGGCGGGCCAGGGATACACCCGCGCCCGGGTCGACGGCGAGCTGCTCGATCTTCCGACGAAGCTGAAGCTGGAGCGCTACGAGCAACACACGATCGAAGTCGTGGTCGACCGGCTCGTGCGGCGCGCGGGCATCGAACGGCGGCTGACGGATTCTCTCGAGACCGCGCTGAAGCTCGCCGAAGGGGTCGCCGAGGTCGAGATCGTGCCGAAGGAAGGAGAGGACGAGGCCGAGACCCTCACGTTCTCCGAGCACCTTGCGTGCGCGCACTGCGGGCTGTCGTTCGAGGAGCTCGCGCCGCGCAACTTCTCGTTCAACTCTCCATACGGTGCGTGCGAGGAGTGCGACGGGCTCGGCACGCGGTTCCAGGTCGATCCCGAGCTCGTCATCTCCGACGAGGACCTCTCGATCGACGAGGGCGCGATACAGCCCTGGTCCGGATTCCGCGGCGAGTACTTCAAGCGGGTGCTCACCGCCGTGGGCGACGAGTACGGCTTCAAGACGTCGACACCGTGGAAGAAGCTGAAGGCGTCGGCCAAGAAGGTCGTGCTGTACGGCGCGGGCAACAAGCAGGTCACCGTTCGCTACAAGAATCGGTACGGACGTCAGCGGTCGTACTCGACGCGGTACGAAGGTGTGATCCCGTGGGTCGAACGCCGGCACACCGAGTCGGAGTCGGACCGGGTGCGCGAGACGATCGAGGGTTACATGCGCCTGGTGCCGTGCCAGGCCTGCGGGGGCGCGCGGTTGCGGCCTGCATCTCTCGCAGTGACCATCGGCGGCAAGAACATCTACGAGGTCGGCGAGCTGTCGATTGCCGACGCGGCCGAGTTCTTCCGCACGGTCGAGCTGTCGGCACGCGATCGGATGATCGCGGAGCGCGTGTTCAAAGAGGTGCTCGAGCGACTGCAGTTCATGCTCGACGTGGGGCTCGACTATCTGACGTTGAACCGTTCGTCGGGAACGCTCGCGGGTGGTGAGGCGCAGCGCATCCGGCTCGCGTCGCAGATCGGCAGCGGGCTGGTCGGCGTGCTGTACGTGCTCGACGAGCCGTCGATCGGGTTGCACCAGCGCGACAACCGGCGACTCATCGAGACGCTGATGCGGCTGCGGAACCTCGGGAACACGGTGATCGTCGTCGAGCACGACGAGGAGACGATCCGGGTCGCCGACCACGTCGTCGACATCGGTCCCGGCGCCGGAGAGCACGGCGGCGAGATCATCGTGTCGGGTCCGGTCAAGGAGCTCATGAAGAGCAAGGCCTCGATCACCGGCCAGTACCTCTCCGGGAAGCGCAAGATCGACGTGCCGAAGCTCCGCCGCGAGCCGGGCGACGCCTGGATCGCCATCCGCGGCGCGCGAGAGCACAACCTCCGCAACATCGACGTGGAGATCCCGCTGGGTTGCTTCGTCGCGGTCACCGGAGTGAGCGGCAGCGGCAAGAGCACGCTCGTCGGCGACATCCTGCACCCCGCGCTGATGCAGAAGATCTATCGCTCGCGAGAGGTACCGGGCCGTCACAAGAAGATCGAAGGCGCCGAGCTTCTCGACAAGGTGATCAACATCGACCAATCGCCGATCGGCCGGACCCCGCGCTCGAACCCCGCCACGTACACGGGCCTGTTCGACGGCGTCCGTGATCTGTTCGCCGCCCAGTCCGACGCCGTGCGCCGAGGCTTCGGCAAGGGCCGCTTCTCGTTCAACGTGAAGGGCGGCCGCTGCGAGGCTTGCGAAGGCGCTGGCGTACAGCAAATCGGCATGCACTTCCTCCCGGACGTGTACGTGCCGTGCGAGGTGTGCAAGGGCGCGCGCTACAACCGCGACACGCTCGACGTCACTTGGAAGAACAAGAGCATCGCCGACGTGCTCGACATGCCCGTGGAGGAGGCGCTCGCGTTCTTCGAGCACCAGCCGTCGATCGCGCGTCAGCTGCAAACGCTGTTCGACGTCGGGCTCG
>DASQHW010000565.1:0-9734 GCA_035631895.1 Acidimicrobiia bacterium
GCGCCTGTTCGGCGGGCAGGCCATGGTCAGCCTCGTGACCATGGACCGGGGCCACACCGTCGCCGAAATGTTCACCGCCGACGGCATCAAGCAGTGGACCGCGCTCGAGAACCGCATCCGCACCTCGGGGCGGGCGCTGGACGTCGTGAGCCCGCTGACCGCGCTCCAATGGAACGACGCGCTGATCAAGAGCCCGGGCGGTGACCCGACCCAGAGCGTTGCGGGCAAGGCCCTCGCCGGCGCGCTCTTCCGGGAGAGGACGCCCGCCGGCCAAGCGGCGCGACAAGCAGATGCCAACGAGACGTTGCGACGGATCAACGCCATCCCGCTCGCGCAGCGCACGATCGACAATCCGAAGTACACGGACTTCCTGCTGTACGACAACAGCGGCAACATCCGCAAGCCGCTCCTCGCGATCTTCCCGGACAAGCGGCACGCCCAGGTCGTCACCCGCCTGTTCGGGAACCAGTCGATCCAGGACGAAGGCAAGGCCGCGGACTTCATCGCCGCCAGTGCCAGGCAGGAGCTGCACTTCCCACACTCGTCGATGGTGTCGACCGGCGCGTCGGAGCTCCTGAAGAACCTCAACGACTACCTCACCGGCGGCATGGCCACCCTCGCGCTGATCGCGATCGGCATCATGATCGTGATCCTGACGGTGCTGTTCAGCGTGCGCTGGCGCCTGTTGCCGCTCGGCGTGGTGCTCGTCGGAGTCATCTGGGCCTTCGGTATCGCGGGGTACCTCGGCATCCCGCTCACCATCGTCACGATCGCCGGTCTGCCGGTGATGCTCGGCATCGGAATCGACTACGCGATCCAGATGCACGCCCGGGTCGAGGAAGAGGTCGTGATCGACCGCGCTGCCCACCCGATCCAGGAGACCTCTCGCAACCTCGGTCCCGCGCTGCTCGTCGTCACCTTCGACGCCATCTTCGCCTTCGCCGCACTCCATTTCGCCAAGGTGCCGATGCTCCGGCAGTTCGGCCTGCTGCTCGTCATCGGAGTCGCGGCAATCTGCCTCAACAGCATCATGGCGCCCCTCGCCATCCTCGGTATCCGCGAGTACCGATCCCCCACGAAGGGACGCGATTTCCGGGCGGGCCCACTCGGGAGGCTGACCGTCTGGCTGGGATCGTTGCCGGCGCGTGTGGCGCCGCCGCTCGCGATCGCGAGCCTCCTGGTGTTCGCGGCCGGGATCCTCGTGGAGGGCAGGCTCGTGTTGCAGACCGACCCGGTGCAGTGGGTCAACCAGAAGTCGCAGGTGATCAAGGATCTCCACGTCCTCGACCGGGAGACCGGCTCGTCGAGCGAGCTCGGCGTCTTCGTGCAGTCGCCGAAGACCTTCGATCAGCAGACAGTGAACTTCCTCGATCAGTTCACGCGCGGCCAGCTGACCAGCAGCCGGGGCACGCTGCTGACCGCGTCCGGCCTCGTGAGCACCGTCAGCGACCTGCTCGACGTGCCGGGCGCGCCCCATCTCACACCGACCGCCGACGACGTGCGCGGGGCGTACGACGTTGCGCCTCCGGACGTCAAGCGTTCGATGGTGTTACCGCAGGACCACTCGATGAACGTGGTGTTCCGCGTCGGGCCGAGCTTGCTCGACGCGCGCGCGAAGGTCGTGCGCGAGATCCGCACGACCGTGCACCCGCCCGCGGGCATACGCGCCACACCATCAGGTCTCGCGGTCGTCGGTGTCGGTTTGTTGGACAACCTCGAGGCCAACCGGGTCATCCTCACCTACCTCGCGATCTTGTTCGTCTTCTTGTTCCTCGCGGCCCGGCTGCGCAGCGTGGTGCGCGCCCTTCTGTCGCTCGTGCCGGTGCTCATCGCCGTCGGCGGAGCGTCGCTGTTCGCCTACGCGCTCAGCCTCAAGCTCAGCCCGATGACAGCCGTCGGCGGGCCGCTCGTTGTCGCGGCCTGCACGGAGTTCACCTCACTGATCCTGTTGCGGTTCGTCGAGGAACGTCGACGCGGGTCGTCGCCGCGCGAGGCCATGGACGTGACTGCGTCGCGTACGGGGCGCGCGTTCATCGTGTCCGCGCTGACCGCGATCTCGGGTGTTGCGGTCATTGCTCTGTCCTCGTTGCCGTTGCTGCACGACTTCGGGCAGATCGTCGCCTTGAACGTCGCGGTCGCGTTGCTGAGCGCGCTGGTGATCCTGCCGCCGATGCTCGTGTGGGCCGACCGCCGCAACTGGGTATCGCGGGGTCTCGTACCGGACGAAGTGCTGCACGCCGAAGCTCCGGCCGTCCAACTCGTGGAATCCGTACAGCCTGCCCACAGTTGATGCTCAGGGCTGCCGAGGAGACTGTCGGCACGGCCCGGTCCCCCCGGCGGGCACGGATACGCAGCGAGGCGACACACCGATGAGCGACTGGGAGCACGACGACGCCACCGCCGGCGAGGGGGCCGACGCGCCGCCGCCGGCGTCCCCTCCCGCCCCGCCGCGCCCGTGGTGGGCCGCCGAACCCGGCGCGGACCCGACCGTGCCGGATTTCAGGCCCCCGGTGCCCCCGGCGGAGCCGACCCAGCCCATGCGCTCGAATCCCGACAACTGGCCGGCCCAACCCCCTGCCTGGCCACCCCAAGCCCCGCCGAGCTGGCCCCCGAGTCCCCCGCCCCCGGGGCCGCCCGGCGGCGGCTGGGGACCTCCCCCCGGTACGCCGGAGGCCGGTCCCCTCGCGCCGTCGTCCCAGTTCTCGGTCGGCAAGCGCATCGCAGCCGCGGTCGCTGCCGTCGCGCTCGTCCTGGCGTCGGCGGGCATCGGTGCGCTCGTCGCAATAGCAGTCGAAAAGCGGTCGCCTGCGCAGAGCGTCACCGCACCCACCATCCCGGTCTCGCCGTTCACACCCGGCGGGAGTCAGAGCGGATCCGGGAGCTCGACCGCGGCCGGGCCGTTGGACGCGAACGCGATCGCGCGCAAGGTGATCCCCGCCATCGTCAACATCACGACGGCGACGACGCAGGGTCGTGCCGCCGGGACCGGCATGATCATCTCCGCGAGCGGGGAGGTGCTCACCAACAACCACGTGATCGCGGACTCGACCGACATCAAGGTCGACATCGGCGGCACCGGCGACACGCATGCCGCGCACGTGGTCGGTTACAACGTCGCCGACGACGTCGCGCTCCTCCAGATCGACGGTGTTTCCAACCTGCCCACGATCAAGATCGGTGACCAGTCGAAGGTGAACATCGGCGACCGCGTCGTCGCGATCGGCAACGCACTCGGACGCGGCGGCACACCCGCCGTCGTGCAGGGCAACGTCACCGCATTGGACCAGGACGTGACTGCGGGCGATCCCGTCGGGGGCACCACCGAGACGCTGCACAACGTGATCCAGATCGACGCACCGATTCAGCCCGGCGACTCGGGTGGTGCGCTGGTCAACGCCAATGGCGAAGTGATCGGCATGAACACCGCCGCCTCGGCAGGCCGATTCCGGGAGCAGACCGGGAGCAACGTCGGCTTTGCGATCCGCCTCGACAACGCAGTGACGGTGATCCGCCAGATCCAGAGCGGTGTCGGGAGCGACACCGTGCACATCGGCCCCACGCGTGCGCTGCTCGGCGTGCGCGTGAGCGACCTCAACAGCCAGAGTCCCTCTCTGCCGAGCAACGTGGCCCCCGTCAACTCGGGCGCGCTCGTTGTCGGCGTCGAAGCGAGCAGCGCGGCAGGCACCGCGGGCATCAGGACCGGTGACGTCGTCGTCTCGCTCGACAACACGACGATCAGTGACCAGAACGGCCTCCACCTGGCCCTCACCAAGTATCAACCGGGCGCCCAGGTGCGCGTCGGCTGGGTCGACACGGCGGGCGCGTCGCACTCCGCACTCGTGAAGCTCGGCGCAGGTCCCCCCGCCTGAGATCCGGCTTCGCACCCCTCGTCGCCCGATCGGCGCCAGTCCGGTCGGGCGGCGCAGGCGGTGCAGAACGCGGGCGAGCGACCGAGACGCGCATCCGGAGGCACATTCCGGTCAAGCACCGCCAGCGCGACGTACCGCCCGCTCCCGTACGCGAACCTGTGAGCCGGGGATGGCGAAGCGAGGGAGCGGTGTGAGCACAACGAAGCGCCGAGGCCCGCTGAGCCCCGGTGAGCTGGCCGAGGCGGTCGTCCTCGCTGATCTGTCGCTCGCCTTGAACATCGTCGGTCACGTCGTGCCGTTCGGCAGCGTCCTCGTGATCGCGGCGGTGGTGCCGCTGGCGGTCGTTGCGACACGGCATCGATTGCGCGCGGTCATCGCCGGCGCAGTCGCCGCGAGCGTCGTCGGGTTCCTCGTGATCGGCATTCCCGCGCTCACGACCACGACAGGGTGTGCGGCGTTCGGCGCGCTCGTCGGCGCCGCGGATCGGCGCGGCTGGAGCAGACGGAGGACGATCGCAACCGGCGTCGCAATGTTGTGGCCGCCGATCGCGGCGCTCGCCGATCTTCTCCTGTTCGCCTTCCCGAACCTGCGCAAGCTCACGCTCGACCAGATCCGCAACGGTTGGCACGGCCTGTTCCACCTCTTCCAGAACGTCGGCCTCGCCGGTGTCGCAAGTACCGGTGATCGTGCGGTCGACTGGATCGTCCACCACTGGTGGGTGAGCATCCCCGTCGGACTGCTCGGCCCCATCGTGCTGGGAATCTGGCTGTCGCAGGGCCTCGCCACACCGGCGCTGCGTCGCGTGCGGAGCGCGTTCACGGCCTCCGTAGCCGAACCGCCGCCCACGGACGATCCCACCCTGCAACCGCAGCCGTTGCCGGCGACGCTGCAGCATGTGACGTTCCGCTATCCCGACGCGTCCGAGGAGGCGCTGCGCGGCGTGTCGCTGCGCGTCGACCCGTCAGAGCTCGTCGCGATCGGTGGCCGCAACGGATCCGGGAAATCGACGCTTGCGCGCATCCTCGCCGGACGACACCTCCCGACGAGCGGCCGCGTCGAGCGCCCCGGCCCGGCCGGTCTCGGCCGCCCGGGAGGCACGGCACTGGTGTTCCAGCGGCCGGAGGCCCAGGTGCTCGGCGTGCGCGTGAGTGACGACGTCGTGTGGGGCATGCCGGATGCGTCGCACGTCGACGTGCGCGCGGCACTCGCGCGCGTCGGCCTCGAGGAGCTCGCCGATCGCGAGACGGCGACGCTGTCCGGCGGGGAGCTGCAACGACTTGCCATCGCGGCCGCGCTGGTGCGGACGCCACGCTTGTTCGTGTCGGAGGAGTCGACGGCGATGGTCGACGCCGAAGGACGCACGCGTCTCGTCGCGCTCCTCCGCGACCTCGCATCGGACGGTGTGGGTGTCGTGCACGTCACGCACCTGCCGAACGAATCCGACACGGCCGACCGGACGGTCGTGCTCGACGCGGGCCGGATCGTCGAGAAGCCGCCCGCGCCGCGCACCGCCCGCCCGACGACGGCTCCGACCCGACGCCCGGGGCTGGGCTCGCCGGTCATCGAGCTGCGCGACGTCGGCCACGTGTACTCGCGGGGAACGCCGTGGGCGAAGCGGGCGCTCGAACGCATCAACCTCACGATTCACGAGCGCGAGTCGGCGCTGATCGTCGGCCACAACGGTTCGGGAAAGTCGACGCTCGCGTGGATCATGGGCGGGCTCATCGTGCCGAGCGAGGGCGAGGCGCTGGTCGAGCTGGGGCACGGCTTCGCGCCGATCGCCGGGCACGTCGGCAGGGTCGGCGTCGCGTTCCAGCACGCCCGGCTCCAGCTGCTGCGGCCGACGGTGCTCGACGAGGTGAAGGTGGCCGCGGGCGTCGACGAACCCGCGGCGCGTGCCGCGCTCGCGGCGGTCGGGCTCGACGCATCGATCGCGCCGCGCCGAATCGACGAGTTGAGCGGCGGTCAGATGCGACGCGTCGTGCTCGCCGAGGTGCTCGCGGCACGTTCACGCGCCGTTGTTCTCGACGAACCGTTCGCGGGGCTCGACCTCGAGGGTCGCGCCGACCTCGAGAGCGTGCTGGTGCGGATGCGCGACGACCTCGGCATCCCACTCGTGATCGTGTCGCACGATCGCGACCTCCCCGACGCGCTTCTCGAGCGCGTGATCGAGCTCGAGGCGGGCCGCATCGTGCGCGACGAGCGGGTCGACGACGTGGAGGCGCACACGTGAACGGCCGGAGTCGCGTTCCCGCCGGGACGGCGGAGGTGCAGCCACGCCGGCGGTCGCGGCGGGACACCGAGCTGACGTTCCTGCGACTGGTGCCGCGCGACTCCGTCGTGCACCACCTCTGGGCCGGCACGAAGCTGCTGGTTGCCGCCGTGCTCGCGCTGATGGTGTCGATCTCACCCACCTGGGCGATGCTGGCCGTGGCAGGGAGCGTCGTCGCGTTCGGGTTGTTGTGCGGTCGGATCCCTCTGGGCGCCTTCCCACGCCTGCCTCGGTGGTTCTATTACGCGCTGCTGATCGGCGCCGGGCTCAGCATGTGGTCGGGTACCCACCCGATCGTGCAGGTTGGCCCGCTCGATCTCAGCCTCGGCGGCCTCGAGGAATGGGCGCGCTTCACCGTGCTCGCGATCGTGCTCATCGTCTCGGGGGCACTCATCGGATGGACCACGCCACTCGGTGATGTCGCACCTGCGTTGCGCACGTTGTTCACGCCACTGCGCTGGGTGCGGCTCCCCGTCGACGAATGGGTGATCGCGATCGCGCTCGCCATCCGGTGCCTCCCCCTGCTGATCGACGAGATCCGCATGCTCAGTGCGGCTCGCCGCCTGCGCGCGCACGAGCCTGCCGGCGTACGGGAGAAGCCCGACAAGACGGTGCGCGAGCTGATCATGGAGACACACGACCTCCTGGCGACCGCGATCGTGACGTCGATCCGTCGTGCCCGCGACCTCGCAGAGGCGATGATGGCGCGTGGCGGGCTCGGTGGGAGCGTCTCCTCCGGGCGCCGCCGTCCGGGGGTCCTCGACGTGTGCGTGCTCGTCGCGGCCGTCGCGCTGGGCGTCGTGAGCCTCGCGGTGCTACATCTCTGACATGCAGCACGTTCGACTCGGCCGGACCGGCCTCCAGGTGTCGCGCATCTGTCTCGGCACGATGACCTTCGGCTTGCAGGTTGACGAGGACGGTTCACGTGCCATTCTCGATCACGCCGCCGACAAGGGCGTGACATTCCTCGACACCGCGGACGTCTACCCGCTCGGCGGCGACCTCCGCACCGCCGGCCGTACCGAGGAGATCGTCGGCCGCTGGCTCGCCGGCAAGCGCGATCAGTACGTCGTCGCGACCAAATGCTTCGGACCGATGGGCCGGCGCCCGTGGGACATGGGCAACAGCCGCCGCCACATCATGGACGCCATCGACGCGTCGTTGCGCCGGCTGCAGACCGATTTCGTCGACCTCTACCAGTTGCACTTCGACGACCCGGGCGTACCGCTCGACGAGTCCCTCGAAGCACTGGACGACCTCGTCCGCGCGGGCAAGGTGCGCTACGCCGGCTGCTCG
Organism: Acidimicrobiia bacterium; assembly: GCA_035631895.1. Classification (GTDB taxonomy): domain Bacteria; phylum Actinomycetota; class Acidimicrobiia; order IMCC26256; family PALSA-610; genus DASQHW01. Next base: position 7,438 of record DASQHW010000565.1, read on the forward strand.
AACTTCCTCGCGTACCGCCTCGCCCGTGCGCTCGGCCGGAGCGAGACACGCGGGCTCGTCCGCTTCGAGTCCGTGCAGCCGCGTTACAACCTGTTGTTCCGCGAGTTCGAACGTGAGCTCCTGCCGCTGTGCGTGGACGAGCGCATCGGCGTGATCCCGTACAACCCGATCGCCGGTGGGATGCTGTCGGGGAAGCACGATCGGTCGAAGCAACCCGAAGAGGGCACGCGCTTCACGCTCGGCAACGCGGCGCGTACGTACCAGGACCGGTACTGGCACGAGCACGTGTTCGACACGGTCGACGAGCTGGTGAAGATCGCAAACGACGCCGGCATGCCACTGCCCATGCTCGCAGTGGCCTGGGTGTTGCAGCACCCGGCGATCACAGCTCCGATCGTCGGCGCGAGCCGCCCGGAACAGCTCGACACGACGCTCGCTGCGGTCGACGTCCGGCTCGACGCCGACCTCGTCGATCGCTTGAATCAGGTCACCGTGGCATACCGCCGCGGTGATGCGCCCCGCTGAACGGAAGCGTTCACGACCGCGGCATGCGACCGCGGGTCCGGCCGCGAAATGGGTACGGTCCCCTTCATGTCGGAGATCGCAGTCCCCTACTTTTGCTCGCTCCCTGCGTCACCGCCGCCGTGGCCCGGCGTCGTGGTCCTGATGGAGAAAATGGGCCTCACGCCGCAATTGCTCCGCGTCTGCGAGCGGCTCGCGAGCGAGGGGTACGCCGCGGTCGCACCTGACCTGTACTGGCGGTTCGGCGGGAGCAACCCCGAGGTGAGCGACGAGCACTCCCGGCAGCTGACACCGGAGGACGCCCGTGCGGACATCGTCGAAGTGGTGGCACGCGTGCGCGACCTCGGGGCGTCGACCGTCGGCATCACCGGGTTCTGCATGGGCGGCACGTTCGCGTACCTCGCCGCCGTGTCGGGGGTCGACGTCGATGCCGCCGCACCGTTCTACGGGCCCGGGATCGCGCGGATGCTCGCCGAGCCGTACTGCCCGATGCTGATGTTCTTCGGCGGCAACGATCCGCACATCAGCCGTGACGACATCGCCGAGATCGAGAAGCATCACCCGGGCCAGGTCGTCGTGTACGAAAACGCGGGCCACGGGTTCATGCGAGATGGCTCCGACGCCTACGACGCCGAAGCGGCGACCGATGCGTGGGGACGACTTCTCGAGTTCTTCGGCGCGCACCTTCGCGTCGGCTAAGCGGGCGCGCCGTCGCCGAACAGATCCGTCTCCTGTGACCCGCCGTCCCACCTCGGCACGGCGCGCACGAGGAAATCACGGGAGAGGAGCGTTCGTTCCATCTCGGCGGGCAGACCGGTGAACGGCGACAGCTGAGTCCGGTGCTCGGCGATCGCCGCACGCCGTGTCTCGATGACGTGCTCGACGTCGATCACGGTGGTGATCTCGTGTTCCGGGCGCCCGAGCTCGAGGTCGACGTACTCCTCGAGAAGGCCCTGGGCCTTCATCGCCGCAAGCCAACGATCCATCAGTGGCCGGGCGAGCGTCCAGTGATACAGCCGCGCGGGCGGCTTCGCGGAACGGGAGAAGGCCACCGTGGTCGCTTCACCGATCCGCATGTGGTCGCGATGGTCGTTGACCGCGTCAGGGTCGAGCGTGACCACGATGTCCGGCCGGCGTTCCTCGATGAGCGACTGAATCGGTGTGACGACCTCGTCGAGATCGACCGCGGCGAGCGCGTTCGGGGGCATGTCGCCGTTCAATCCGGAGTCGGCGAAGTCGAACAGCACGACATCTTCGGCGCCGAGCACCTCGGCCGCCGCACGCAACTCTCCCTCGCGAACGACGGCGAGCTCGGCGGGACCGTTCGTGGTGCCGCTCGTGTCCTCCCCCGCTTCGCCCCGGGTCGCGCAGCACACCACGACACGCACGCCACGAGCCGCCGCGTTCGCGATCACCGATCCCGTGCCGAACGTCTCGTCGTCCGGATGCGCGACGACCACGAGGAGTTGCGTTCGCTCTCGTTGCATGACGGGAGATGGTAAGCGGAGGGCTCGGACCTGCCTCTCGAGCCGATATCGAGCACCGCCGTTGGCACAATGGATGCTCGACGACTCCCGGAACGGACGCGTACGGTGTCCGCCGGCCCGGTCGATGCGCGCGCTCGGCGCGCCGCACGACCGAATACTTGCGTTGCACCGTTCATGGGAGCACGCTGGTATGTGGGACGGCGCTTACCCAGCCCAATGACCCCACCAGCGCCGCCCCGAAACTGACCCCAAGCCTCGGCCCCGCCTCCCCCACATCGGCGGGGCCGA
>DASQHW010000566.1:0-3159 GCA_035631895.1 Acidimicrobiia bacterium
ATGCTCTAGCGACCCGGGAGTCGGCCGCAGCGCAGCAAGGCTCGGCCGCATGATGCGGCGACCGGAGCAGCCCGGAGGGTGCGCAGGGAGCTCGCCGGAGTCAGCCGCAGCGCAGCAAGGCTGCGACAAGGAAAGGTGGTGGGCCGGGTTGGATTCGAACCAACGTAGCGGTAACGCAACGGGTTTACAGCCCGTCCCCTTTGGCCACTCGGGTACCGACCCGGATCTAATCTAGCCACCGTATGCCGAGCTTCGACGTGGTCTCAGAGGTCGACCTCCAAGAGGTCCGCAACGCCGTCGACCAGGCGCGTCGGGAACTGTCGACGCGCTTCGACTTCAAGGGCACCGAGAGCGTGGTCGACCTGAAGGACAATGCGATCGAGCTCGAATCGGCGTCCGAGGAACGCCTCAAGGCGGTCGCGCAAGTGCTCGAGGAGAAGCTGGTGCGCCGCAAGGTCTCGTTGAAGGCGCTCGACTACGGCAAGGTCGAAGAGGCGTCGCACAGCCGTGCTCGCCAGGCGGTGTCGCTGCACGTCGGCATCAACGACGACAAGGCGCGCGAGATCGGCAAGTTCATCAAGGGGCTCGGGTTGAAGGGCGTGCAGCACCAGGTCCAGGGCGACCAGCTGCGCGTGACCGGGAAGAAGCGCGACGACTTGCAGACCGCAATTCAGAAGCTGCGAGAGAACGACTTCGGAGTCCCTCTCCAGTTCACCAACTTCCGCGACTGACGTGCGTCAGACGGAGAGCGTCGTGAGGTCTTCGCCGAACACGACCTCGCCGTCGAACTCCGCACGCGCGATGGCGATCCATTCGTCGGCCGCGCCCGCGGCGGGAGTCGGCACCTGATGCGTGAGCACGAGGGTTCGCACGCCCGCGCGCGCCGCGGTCCGGGCGGCCTGGGTCACAGTCGAGTGATAGTCGATCGTGTCCTTGAACCGCTGCATCGGGACCATCTGCACCAGGTCCTCGCGTAGGACCGTCTGCACGTACACGTCGGCGCCGCTGCACAGCTCGTCGAGCCCGTCACACGGCACGGTGTCCCCTGCCAGCACCACTGCCCTGCCTTCGCACTCGACGCGGTATCCGAGCGTCGGCTCGACCGGTCGGTGGTCGGAGCGCACGGCGACGACGCGCACGTCCTGTTCCTCGAACACGATCCCGGGCGTGACCTCGACGACCTCGACCTGTGGCTCCCAGACGAGGTCGGCGTGATGGGCGAGCCGGTATTCGACGTCGGGACGCAACATCGCGAGCATGCCGTCGACGACGTCACGCGTCCGCGGCGGCCCGAACAGGCGCAACGACTTCGGTGCCGGGCTCATCACCCACTGCGTGGTGACCACGTCGTTCAGATCGCAGATGTGATCGCTGTGCAGGTGCGTGAGCAACACGTCGTCGAGCATCAGCGGCAGGACGCCGGCAGCTGCGAGTCGCATGCACACCCCACGACCCGCGTCCACGAGCATCGTGCGGCCGCCGGCACGGACGAGCGTCGCCGCGCCGGCACGGTCACGGTCCGGCAACGGGTTCCCGGTGCCGAGGAGCACCACGTCGATCGCCACCCTGGTCTCCCCTGTTCAAAAGGTGCCCGAAGGTAACGCGCCGGCCTCGTGCCCGGCTCGGCCGGCGGCGGGGGGAGAGCACACGGAACGCGCCGAGGAAGAACACGAGCAGCCCACCGGTGAGTGCGACCCACTGCACGAGGAGATTCATGTTGTCCGCCCCCGCCGTGAACCCGTGCAACGTCGCCGCCGCGAAGAGCGGGAAGCTCGTGAGATGCACAGCGTGCCAGACCTTGCGCGGGAGCTTGCGCATCGCCCAGGACGTGACCTGGATCGCAATCAGGAGATATGTCGCGACGATGCCCCACGCGACCGCGCCCGGGCGCCACGCCGATGCCAGCGGCACGAACAGCTCGCGCGGCCCGAAGTAGGTGTAGTTGTCGGCCCACAGCGCAAGCAGGTGTACGCCGACGAAGACGACTGACAACGTCCCCAGGAACTTGTGCAGGTCGAGGAGCCACGCCGGCGCGCCCTTGCGTCGCACCAGTCGGGTGGACAGCGAGAGGCCCCACAGCATGCTCGCGGTGACGGTCGACCACGCGACGAGCCCCGATGCACGCGCTGCATACCACGTGAGCTTCGCGTTGAGCGCGGCGTTCACGGCCGCGCTTCGATCATCCGGCCGTCATCGAGGAACAGCCATGCCCGCACATGTGTGCGCCGCGCCAGCTCCACACCTTCGTGCGCGCCTGCGATCAGTACCGCCTTTGCGATGCCTTCCGCCCACCAGGCGTCCGTCGCCGCAGCGACGACCGCCGCAACGCCGTTGCGGGCCGAGTCGCCCGTCGCAGGATCGATGAGATGGTGATACCGGCGTCCCCGACGTGTCCACGCGCGCAGCCGCGTCGTGCTCGTGACGAGCGCACCGTCGGCGAGCGGGTACCGGAATGCCAGCCGCGCATCATCGAGCGGATGCTCGACCGGGATCACCCATGCACCGTCGGGCGCTTCGCCACGTGTCCGGAGATCGCCGCCGAGACCGACAAGTGCAGTGCGCGCGCCACGATCGACGAGGCCGCGCGCGAGCAGATCTGCGGCGAGGCCCTTGCCGAGGCCACCGAGATCGATCCGCACGTCGCGCGGAACCCGGACCCGCGAGCCGTCGACATCGATGTCGATGCGCCCGAACCCCGGAGCGACCGCGGGACCGCTCGCCGCACCGGATCGGCCGATCACCGGGCGTGATCGGTCGATCAGCTCGAACGAGCGGTCGTATCCCGCGTGTTCCAATGCTTCGAGGATGGTCGGGTCGAAGCAGCCGGAGGTCGCGCGGTAGAGATCGGCGGCGCACGTCAGCGCGAGCAGGAGCGCCGGGCTGACGGGCGTCCAGCTCCCGCGTTCGGTCTGCAGCCTGCGCAGCTCGCTGTCGGGACGGAAACGACTCCAGCACTGTTCCAGGCGCTCGAGCTCCGCCACCGCCCAGTCGGCCAGCCCGTCCGGCGCGTCGCCGAGCACGATGCGAGCACCGCTGCCCATCGCGTCGACACGGTGCTCGCTCCAGTACTCGTCTGCGCGGACGTTCAGGGGCACTTCGATCCGGTGCACGGCGGCGGCGCCGGAGGCGGCGGGGGTTGGAACACCGTCGTCGGCGGTG
>DASQHW010000567.1:0-2371 GCA_035631895.1 Acidimicrobiia bacterium
TCGCGGTGCGGGAAGAGCGCGTATTCCTGGAACATCAGCCCGAAGCGGCGTTCGTGCGGCGGTACGGAAACCAGATCCTGACCGTTCCAGCAGGCGCGTCCGGCGTCGAGTGTCTGCAGCCCGGCGATCGCGCGCAGCAACGTCGTCTTGCCGCAGCCACTCGGTCCGAGCACGGCCAGCGTCTCACCCGGCGCGACCGTGAGACTGACGTCGTCGACGGCGACACGTCCACCGAACCGCACGACTGCACGCTCGACCTCGAGCACCTAGAGATCCCCGAGGTCGCGGATGCGGACGCGCTCGATTCCGAGGACGACGACAGCCGTCAACCCCATCAGGATCGTCGCCATTGCGAGGGACTGGCCGACGTTGAGCTCACCGGGGAGGGTGAGGAAGCGCTGGATCGCGATCGGGATCGTCGGCGTGTCCGGCCGCGCGATGAACAACGTCGCGCCGAACTCGCCGAGGGAGACAGCGACGCAGAATCCGGCCGCCACGACGAACGCGCGCGCGACGATCGGCAGATCGACCTCGCGCCAGACCCGGGCCGGCGGCGCGCCCAGCACCGTCGCGGCATCCCGGAGGCGCGGGTCGATGCTGCGCAGGGCCGGGACGACGATCCGCACGACGAACGGGATCGCCACGATTGCGTGTGCGAGCGGAATGATCAACGACGTCGTCGACAGCTGAAGCGGCGGCGCGTCGAACGCGAGCAGGAAACCGAAACCGACGGTGACGGCCGACGTGCCGAGCGGGAGCATGAGCAGCACGTCCATCGTCCTCGTCGCGCGCCCGGGCCGCGAAGCGATCACCGCCGACGCCAGGCCACCGACGACCAGTGCCAGCAGCGTCGCAATGGCTGCGAACACGAGCGAGTTGCGCAACGCCGTCCACGGGGACACGAAGAGCGTGCTCGTCGCCGCGCTCGAGCCGAGCGCGCGGTACGACGCGAGGCTCCATCGCCCACCGGGGCGCAGCGACCGCGACGCGAGCACGGCCAGCGGACCGCCGAGGAACAGCGTGGTCGCGCCGACCACGCCGGCCACGAGCACTCGTTGCCCGCCGCGTGGCCGGCGGGCGGTCTCGGTCGCCGCGACGAGCCGCTGGGTCACGGCGCGTCGCTCCTGGGCGCGCGCCATCAGGAAGAGCACCGCAAGCACCGCGACGATCTGCACGAACGCCAGCGCTGCCGCGATCCGCAGATCGAACAGCTCCACCGTCTGGCGGTAGATCTCCACCTCGATCGTCGCGTGCGAGGGATCGGCGAGCAGCAGCGCCACGCCGAACGACGTGAACGTGAACAGGAACACGATCGATGCCGCGGCGAGCAACGACGGCGAGAGGAGCGGCAACGTGACGTGCCGGAACGCGCGCAGGCGAGACGCGCCGAGCACGCGCGCGGCTTCCTCACGGCGGGGGTCGAGGTTCGACCAGAACCCGCCGACGGTCCGCACGACGACCGCGACGTTGAAGAACACGTGGGCGGCGAGCATGGGTGCGACGCCGCGCTGCCAGTGCAGGAACGCCAACGGGCCGCCCGGTCGCAACAGCACGAGGAACGCGGTTGCGACGACCACGGTCGGCAGCACGAACGGCACCATCACGAGGGCACGGAACATGCGCCTGCCCGCGAACCGGTAACGCGCGACGACGTACGCGGCGGGGAGCCCGACGGCGAGCGTCAGCAGCGTGGAGGCGATCGCCTGCCACAGCGTGAACCACATGACGTGCCTGAGGCCGGCGTCGGCCAGGGCGCTGCCCAACGCGCCGGGGCGCAACGCCCGGCCGAAGATCTTGCCGAGCGGCCAGGCGAAGAAGACCGCCAGAAATGCCAGGGGGATGCCCGCGCGGGAAAGCTTCCAGGCGCGGGCCCTCATCGCACCACGATGCTCGTCCATTCCTTGATCCACGCGTCGCGACCGTTCCCGATCGTCTGCGGGTCCATGGTGAAGGGATGCGGCGGCATCACCGCCCACTTCTCGTAGACCGGCGGGAGCGTCGCGCCGGCGATGACCGGGTTCACGTACATCTGGAGGGGCATGTCCTCTTGAAACCGGCGCGACACGAGGAAGTCGACGAGCGCGCGTGCCCCTGCGGGATTGCGCGCACCGTGCAGCACGCCCGCGAATTCGTACTGCCGGAAGCACGAGGATTCGACGACGCCGACGCGCGGGGTGTCGCGGTGTGGCGAGGAGAAGACCACGTCTGCAGGCGGGCTCGATGCATACGACACGACGATCGGCCGGTCGCCGGGCCCGCCGCCGGCCGTGAAGTCGGTCTCGTATGCCGCGGTCCAATCGTTCACGACCCGCACGCCGTTGGCGCGCAGCTTGCGCCAGTAGTCCTGCCAGCCCTTCGGGCCGAGGTCGGA
>DASQHW010000568.1:0-10657 GCA_035631895.1 Acidimicrobiia bacterium
AGGTACGCGAGCCACGCGCAGGGAACATGGAGGTACAACAGGCGGACCGCTTCACCGCCCTGGTTCACGCGCGGCGGCGTGACGTACAACGCGAGGAACGCGGTGGCGGCAAGCGCGACAACCGTCGCGCCGAGAAAGAGCCTCCTCACGCTTCCTCCAACAGCGGTCCGAACACCACGACGCCGGCCGCCACCGCGAGCACCGCGAACGCCGTCAGCAGCTGAACCCAGGGCCATGCGTCGTGCGGCGCGCCGTCGATCGCGGCTTGGAACGCCCGCGTGCCGCCGAGCATCACGGGTGTGACCGCCGGCAGCACGAGAAGGGGAATGAGCGTCTCGCGCGCGCGCAATCCTCCGGCCAACACCCCGTAGACGGTACCGGTGGCGGCGAGCCCGATGGTGGCGGCCAGCGCCGCGCAGCAGAGGATCAGCGCGTCGTGGAGCGCCACGTCGTACAGGACGACGACGACGACACCGAGCACGATCTCGAGCAGGAAGAGCTCGACCGCGATCGCGGCAGCCTTCCCGAGGAACACCGAGCCGCCGTCGAGGCCCGACAGCCGGAGACCGTCCCGAGCGCGGTTGGCTTCTTCGACGCCGAACGACCGGCCGACGGCGAGAAGCGCCGCGAGCAACACCGCGGCCCAGAAGAGGCCCGGCGCGGCACGGGGCAAGAGCGTGTGGTCGGCGTCGAGCGCGAACGCGAACAGCACGACCACGATGCCCCCGAACGGCAGAATCTGCTGCAAGGCGACGCGCGACCGCGTTTCGATGCGCAGGTCCTTGCCCGCAACGAGCAGCGCCCCCCGCATGAGTGTCACGCGTGTGCCGCCTCCGCCGAGACCCGCGGTGCCGCGTGCACACGGCCCGCGACGAGCCGCACCTCGCGTGTTGCGAGCCGGCGCGCGAGGTCGAGCTCGTGCGAAGCGAGCAGCACGGTGCACCCTTGTGCAGGAGCGGCGCGCACGACGTCTTCGAGGATGGCGCGGCCCTGCTCGTCGAGACCGGCGTGCGGCTCGTCGAGGAGCAACAGCGCGGGACGGCGGGCGAGCGCGATCGCAAGTGCCAGGCGCCGCCGCTGGCCCTGCGACAGCCGGCCATGCGTCACGTCGGCGACGCGCCGCAGGCCCACGCGCTCCAGCGCCGCGTCCGCGTCGGCATCGGTATGGCCGCTCGCGCGCGCGGCGAAGCGCAGGTTCTCGACGACGGTGAGGTCGTCGTAACAGAACGTCTCGTGGCCGACGAGCGCGAGCGAGGCGCGCGCACGCTTCCGGTCACGCGCGAGGTCGATGCCGAGCACCTCGGCCCGCCCGGCGCGCAGCGGGAGCAAGCCCGCGCAGAGACGGAGCAGCGTCGTCTTGCCTGCACCGTTCGGGCCGCTCAGGAGCAGGATCTCGCCCGTCTCCACGTCGAGGTCGGCGCCGGCGAGCGCGGGGAACCGTCCGAGCATGCAGACGGCCGATCGAAGGCGAACGCAGTGCAACCAGACTCCGAGAGCGGGGAGTGGTGAGGCCGCGAAGTCTACGAACCGGCCGTTGCGACCGGCGAACCCGGCATTGCCGCATCTCACTGCGCGAGACGGGGCGGCGACGCCCGGTACCCTCTTTTCGTGCGACGGGCAATCGCAGCATTTGGGCGCGTCCTCGTGACTCTCGGCCTGTTGATCCTCCTGTTCGTCGCGTACCAGCTCTGGGGCACGGGCATCCTCACCGCCCGCGCCCAGCACGGGCTGAAGAAGGACTTTGCCAAGGCTCAACAGGCGTACGCCGCCGGGCAGACCACCTCGACCACCCTGAAGCGGCCCGCGACAACGGGGAATCGCACAACCACGGCAGTCCAGCCTGTTCGCCCGGCGCCCCCTGTGCCGGCCGAGGGGCAGGCCGAGGGCATCATCAAGATCCCTCGCATCGGCATCAACATGGCCTTCGTCGAAGGCGTCTCGCGCGACGACCTGCAGAAGGGTCCCGGCCACTATCCCGACACGCCGTTGCCGGGCACACTGGGCAACGCCGCGATCGCGGGCCACCGCACGACCTACCTCCACCCGTTCTACGACGTCGACAAGCTCCAGCGGGGCGACGACATCATCATCGAGACGGTGGCGGGCACCTTCACGTACAAGATGACCGCACAGCTGGTGGTCGACCCGACCGACGTGCAGGTCGTCGCGAACACGCCCGACGCGGAGCTCACGCTGACCAGCTGCAACCCGAAGTTCTCGGCCGAGCAGCGAATCGTGATCAAGGCCCGCCTCGCGCCCGACCAGAGCGCGAAGCCGGCGAAGCCACAGCCGCCCGCGGGCTCGACGAGCGGCGGCAAGGCGCGGCCACACCAGGCGCTCCTCGAGGAGGGCCTGTCCGGCCAGCAGCGCAGCCTCACTCCTGCCGTCCGCTGGGGCCTTGCGGTCCTTCTGATCGGGCTCGCGTGGTGGTGGGCCTTCCGCCGGTGGCGGCACCCGATCACCTGGGTCGCAGGCGTCATCCCGTTCCTTGCCGTGCTCTTCGCGTTCTACGTCTACTTCGAGAAGGCGCTTCCCAACGGGTACTGATCCCGCGACCGTCGACCGTGCCGACGTCGAACGAGCCGCGAGGAGAATCGCCCCGTTCGTGCGGAGGACGCCGGTGTTGCGATCACCGGCGCTCGACGCGTGGGCGGGCGCGACGCTGTTCGTCAAGGCCGAGCATCACCAACACGCCGGCGCCTTCAAGTATCGGGGCGCCAGCAACGCGGTGTGGTCGCTCTCCTCCGACGACGCGTCGCGCGGCGTTGCCGCCCACTCGTCGGGGAATCACGCGGCTGCGCTGGCGCGCGCGGCACACGAGCGAGGCATCGCCGCGTACGTCGTGATGCCGGAAGACACGACCGCGTTCAAGTCGGACGCCGTCGCGCGTTACGGCGCGGAGATCGTGTGGTGCGCCGCCACGCTTGCATCGCGGCGCGCCGTGTTGGCCGAAGTCCTGGCGCGCACCGGCGCATCGGAGATCCACCCGTTCGACGATCCCCGGGTGATCGCCGGGGCGGGCACGGCTGCGTTGGAGTTGTGCGAAGACGTCCCCGGCCTCGACGTCATCGTCACACCTATCGGCGGCGGCGGACTGTGTGCAGGAACGAGCGTTGCGGTGTCACCGGTGCGCGTGATCGGCGGCCAACCGGTCGACCGCACGTCGACCATGGCCGACGGGTTGCGCACCGGCACATCGGCCCGCACGGAGACCATCCTGGGCGATCATGCCGTCGAACGGGTTCTCGTCGGCGAAGACGCGATCGCGGATGCGATGCGTGCGGTACGGGAACGCCTGAACGAGGTCGTCGAGCCGAGTGCTGCGGTCGCGTTCGCGGCTGCACGCCTCTCGCGGCTCGACGGTCTGCGCGTCGGCATCATCTGTTCCGGCGGGAACCTCGCCGTCAGCACCCCTTGAAGCGGGGGGTTCGCTTCTCGGCGAACGCGTTCATGCCTTCCTGCAGGTCCTCGCTCGCGAACGCGCGTTCTTCGAGCGCCGCCATCTCGCGTTGCACGGACAGCGACAGCCACTGCTCCTCTGCGACGAGGTTCAACGCGCGCTTGTGACCCTGCACCGTCAACGGCGCGTAGGAAGCGATCTCGCCGGCCAGCGCGAGCGCGGCACCCACCGCGTCCTGGCTGACGTATTGCACGAGCCCGAGCCGGGACGCCTCGTCGGCATCGACGTTGCGACCGGCGAGAAGGAAGTCGCGAGCCGGGCCCTGACCGACGAGGTGTGCCAGCCGCCAGATGTTCCGCGCGCTCAAGTGGATGCCGAGCTTGCCGCCGGGGATCGCGAGCCGCGCTCCCAAGGCCGCGAGACGCACGTCACACGCCACGGCGAGTTGCATGCCCGCGCCGATCGCGGGCCCGTTGATGGCGGCGATCACGGGCGCGCGGTACTCGACGATGGCGTCGAGCACCCGTTCGAATGCAGGCCGGAACGTGTCGGTCGGCGCGTCGTCCTCGGCGCTGAAGCGCGTGACGAGATCGGCACCCGAGCAGAATGCAGATCCCGCGCCGGTGAGCACGAACGCTCGCAAGTCGGGCTCGCGCTCGAGGTGTCCCTGCAGCTCTTCGCAAAGGCCCGCGTTCAGCGCGTTGCGCCGCTCCTGGCGATCGATCGTCGCCAGCCCCACGAAACCCCGACGCTCGAACCGGATCACGGTGTCCTCTCCACGAGTCCTCGCTACGACTCGTCGATCAGCGCGATGAGATCGCCCTCTTGCACCGTCTGCTCGGGTGCCACGTGCAGCTCGCGAACGACGCCCGGCACCTCCGTGACGACCGGGATCTCCATCTTCATCGACTCGAGGATGCAGATCTCGTCGCCCTCGGCGACCATCTGCCCTTCTTCGACGACGACCTGCCAGACATTTGCAGTGATCTCAGCTCGGATCTCGGCCATGGGCGGGGATCGTAACGCCATGGCGCTCGTGGCAGCCTCGCCGTCACAGGCTCTTCGTGTAGCGGCGCATGCCCTCGTGTTGATCGAAGCCGGCGGCTGACCAGAAAGCCTGCGCGATCGGCCGATGTCCCTCCACCAGTGCGCTCGCGCGCTTCACACCCAGCGAGCGGAATCTTCCTTCGCCGGCGTCGACAAGTTGACGCGCGATTCCCGACCGGCGCCGCGCCGGATCGACCGCGAGCCGGTAGAAGTTGCCGCGCCATCCGTCGAACGCGGCGATGACCGAGCCGATGACCGTGCCACCGTCAACCGCGACGAGCACGCTGGCAGCAGGCGAGGCGACCACTCGAGCCACGTCGTGGACGGTGTCAGTGACGCTCGGAGCGGCATCCGCTCGCCGCCACAAGTCGAGCAACGCGTCGATGTCGGATGCTGTGGCGTCCCTGATGTTCACACCGGCAGGACGCCGTGCTTGCGCCACGGACGGTCGACGCGTTTGTCGGCGGTGATCCGCAGGCCACGCGCGATGGCGGCGCGCGTGTCGGCCGGATCGATCACGTCGTCGAGCTGGCCGTGGCCGGCTGCGATGTACGGATCGATGTTGGCGCGGATCTCCTCGGCGAGCTCGAGGCGCCTGGCAACCCGTTCCTGCTCGTCCTCGATGGCTTCCAACGTTCGGCGGTGGATGATGTTCACTGCGCCGTCGGGGCCCATCACCGCGATCTCGGCGGTGGGCCACGCGATGAGGTAGTCGGCTTCGTACGCCAGCCCGTTCATCACGAAGTAGCCGGCGCCGTAGCTCTTGCGCAACACCACGGAGATCTTCGGCACCGTTGCCTCGCTCACGGCGAACAACATCTTCGCCCCGTGCCGGATGATGCCCTGCTTCTCGACCGCAGAACCGACGATGAATCCCGGAACGTCGTGCAGGAACACCAGCGGGATGTTGAACGCGTCGCACAACCACACGAATCTCGCGGCCTTGTCGGCGGCGTTGACGTCCAGCGCGCCGCCGAGCACCATCGGCTGGTTCGCCACGATGCCGACGGGCTGTGCGCCGATGCGCGCGAGCCCGGTCAGCACGTTCTTCGCCCACTCCGGCTTCATCCAGAGCACGTCGCCGTCGTCGACGATCGCGTGCACGACCTTGCGCATGTCGTACGCGCGGCGCGGTGCCGTCGGCACGATCTCGTAGAGCTCCTCGGTGCGCCGGTCGACCATGTCGCCGCTGTCGTACGTGGGCGGCGGTTGGCGGTTGTGCTGCGGGAAGAACGACAGGTACTTGCGCACGATCTGCAGACACTCGCGGTCGTCGGCGACCTCGAGATCGGCGACGCCGCTGATCTTGGTGTGCACGGCCGAGCCGCCCATCTCCTCCTCGGTCACGTCCTCACCCACCGCGGCCTTCACGAGGTGCCGTCCACCCAAGGCCATCGACGACGTGCCCTTCACCATCGGCACGAAGTCGGCCAGCGCCGGGATGTACGCCGTGCCCGCCGCGCAGTGGCCCAGCATCGCGGCGACCATCGGCACCACGCCGCTCATCGCGACCTGCTCGCGGAACAGCGCGCCCGCGCCCGCGAACGTCGAGCCGCTCGTCGCCTGAATCCGGGCGCCGGCCGAGTCGAGCAGCCACACGAAGGGAATGCGCTGGCGGAGCGCATGCGCGCGCATACGCGCGATCTTGGTCTCGCCCACCGCACCCATCGAGCCGGCCATCACGGTGAAGTCGTACGCAGCCACCGCGACAGGGCGGCCGTCGATCTCGCCCACGCCCGTTACTGCGCCGTCGGCCGCGAGGTAGCGATCACCCAGCCCCGCGTCCATGTGGTCGGCGAGCAGCCCGTACTCGACCCACGTGCCCCGGTCGAGCAACAGGTCCAGGCGTTCGCGCACCGTCAACTTGCCGAGCGACCGTTGCCGTTCGATCAGGTCGGGACCACCCATGCCCAGCGCGCGCTCCTTGCGGTTGTCCAGGTCCTCGACGAGAGGCCCCCAGTCATGACGCTGATCGCTCATCGTGGTCCGCCAGTCGGCATCTATCTTCCCTTCCACAGTGGTGCGCGCTTCTCGGCGAACGCCGCGACGCCTTCGGCCGCGTCCTCGGTCTGCGACGTGATCGTGAGCATGCCCTGCAGGTACGAGAGCGCGGCATCGGCGTCCATCTCCAGCACGCGATAGAAGGAATCACGCCCCCAACGCATGATCAACGGGCTCTTGCTCGCCAAAGATCCCGCGAGCTCGTCAACCGTGGCGTCGAGCTCCCCGACCGGCACGACCCGCTGTACGAACCCGATGCGCGCGCCCTCTTCTGCGGAGACACGCCGCCCGGTCATCATCAGGTCGAGCGCGGTCTTGGGCGGCATCGACCGCAGCAGCGGCACGGTGATCATGTACGGCCACAGGCCGACATTGATCTCGGGCGTGCCGAAGACGGCATCGTCCGCGGCGACGATCATGTCGCAGGCGCACGCCAGGCCGAAACCTCCCGCGAGCGCGTACCCGCGGACGCGAGCGATGACCGGCTTGCCGAGAGACCACATGTCGCGGAACAGGTCGGCGAGCAGGCCCCGGCCGTCGTGGGCGGTCGCGGCGCCATCGGCGATACCGCGGTCACCGCTCCCCGCGCCGACGAGGTCGGCGCCCGCGCAGAAGGCGCGGTCACCGGCGCCCGTGAGCACGACGACCCGAACGCCGTCGTCGGCTCTGGCGCGCGCCATCGCGTCGCGCAGCCCGTGCATCACGCCGAACGACATGGCATTGCGGCGCTCGGGACGGTTGATCGTCGTCCGCGCGACACCACCGTCGACCTCGTACAACACCTCGGAGATTGCCACGAATGCGGATGGTATTCGCGTAGCATTGTCGGCGTGCTGGTGCTCCTGATCGCCCTCGCGGTCGCGCTGGTGATCCCGCTCGTGACGCGGGGCTCCTACAAGCGCCTGCTGGGCGTGGAGTGGCATCTCGGTTGGGTGCTGTTCGCGGGCCTCGCGATCCAGATCTTCCTCGAGTACGTATCGATCCCGCGCGACCACTGGCACGACATCGGTTTCGGTCTCCTGGTCGCGTCGTACGTGCTGATCCTGGGGTTCGCAGCGCGCAACTACGTGCTGCGCGGCATGGGAATCGTGATCATCGGCGTTGCGTGCAACGCGCTGGTGATCGTGCTCAACCAGGGCATGCCGGTGAAGATCCCCGTCAAGTGGCAGAACCAGACGTGGACGCAGCCGACCGTCAAGCACCACCCGCAACAGCCGGACGACAAGCTGCGGTTCCTCTCGGACATCATCGTCCTCGAGCACCCGTACGACACCGTGCTGAGCTTCGGCGACCTGATCCTCGCGGTCGGGCTCTGCGACCTCGCGTTCAACGCGAGCCGGCGGCCGAAGTCGCGCCGTACGATCACGATCGACTTACGGGGCCGCGAGCCGGAGCTCGTCGCCGCCGCCAGTGTTCCGGCACAGCACGTCTGACGCCGCTTACGACCCGGTGTTGGCACCCTCGCGCAGCACGCGCTCCAACGCGACGAAGACTCGTTCGTCGTAGACGTACGCCGGCGCCGAGCGCAGCGACTCGAGGGCCAGGTCGCCGGGCGTGAGATCGCGCGCGGTGAGATCGTCGTATTCGCTCGCGATGCGCAGCACCTGCACGGCAAGTCGCCGCTTCGGGTCGTCGCTCTCGCCCGCGACCAGGTCGCCGGCCGCGGCGAGCGGCCGGATCTCGCGCATCATCGCGCTCGTCACCGCGGCGACCTCGGCCTGGCCGCTCCTGGCCGTGGTGTCCGCCGGCTCGTCGAGCGTCACCTCGCCGAGGTGATGGAGGAGCGCGGCCATCTCGAGGTCCTGCACATCGGACGGCGGCAGACCGAGCTGCTCCCCCATCGCCGATGCGAGTCTCGCGACGCGTTCGGAGTGCCCGTGTGGGACGAGGCCGCCGAGCTCGGGGGCCATCGCGAGGGCCTCGATGGTCTGCCGGTAGGAGCGTGTTGCCGAGTCGAGCCGTTCGAACGCGTACCACGCGGCGAGCAGCGGCGTGGAGAACAGCAACGGTCCCCAGATGCCCACCCGGCCTTCACCACCAACGCCGCGGTACCCGATCGCCATCAACATGCCCGACGACGCGATGGCCAGCCACGCCAGCCTCCCGCGCGGCGAGAACGGGGTCCCGAGGTGGAACACCCTGCGCATCATCGCGTCGACCAGCACCTGCGCCAACGCGGCAGCGCCGAGGGACAAGAGCACCGGCGCGACCTTTTCCCGGTGATCGAGAAGGTGCATCGCCCCGCTGTACGCGCCGAACGTCGCGGCGGCCACGGCGGTGCGCTCGATGAGCTGCGTCAGCTGCCAGCCCGTCTCCCGGTCGGCGACCCGGAGGGCGAACGACACCAGCTCGGCACCGAGCACCGCGAACGCGTATTCCGACAACGTGAAGGACGAGGCGATCACGATCAGGACCGCATACGACAACGGGAGCGCGCTGCCGTCCTCGACGCGCAGCACGAGCAGCTCACCGGCCACGAGGCCGGCCGCCAGGAAGCAGAGGGCGGCCGCCGACCCCCCGGGCGACACGAAGTGGGCGACGGTCCCCGCGACCACCGCCGCGATCACCACGAACGCGACGGGCCGGCGCCGGGTCATGTCAGCCTTCCTCTCGGCATCGCGCGTGTCGGACCGCACATATGTGCATCGGCAGCGCCGAAGCTCCACTGAGTGCCGTTTCGGAGCCGATGGGCGGCAATTCTGGCCGGTCCGGCCCCGCCGAAGCGGTATCCCGGCGGCGAGAGGTCAGACGGTCTCGCTGGACATCAGGTCGCCGAGACCGGCCGAGCCCACGCCGACGTCGGGGGCATCCTCGAACTCGTCCGACTTCTCGTGACCGGCGCCGTGCTTCTCCCCCCGGGCCTCGATGGCGGAGATCAGCGCCTCCACGCATGCGGGGTGGAACTGGATCCCGGCCTTGTCGCGCAGCTCCCCGAACGCGACCTCCTGGGTCAGCGCCTTGCGGTATGAGCGGGTCGAAGTCATGGCGTCGTAGGCGTCGGCGATCATCACGATGTACGGCTCGATCGGATGGTCGGAGTCGTCGGGGTCGAAGCGGGTGTTGTCGCTGTGCCCGGCGCCCGCGATCGGTCGCAGGAAGTCGATGTGGTCGAGCATCTGCACACTGACCTTCTCGTGGACCCGCACGAGCTCGAATTCGTCGGCCGTGAGGCGTCCCGGCTTGTTGAGCAGCTGGTTGGGCACGACGAGCTTGCCGATGTCGTGCATCAGTGCGGCGAACCGCAACCGCTCCATCCGTGACGGCATGAAGTTGAGGGACTCACCGATGTAGCGCGCGTATTCGGCGACCCGTTCTGCGTGACCGGCTGTGTAGCGGTCCTTCTGTTCGAGTGCCCGGATCAACATGTGCACGGTCTCCTCGTGCGACTCCTTCACACGCATGTACGACGCGAACATCTCACGCGCAATGAGGATCGGCACGATGATCAGCACGACCACCGACGGACCGAGTGCGAGATAGAGCCGACCGAGCAGAAAGCCGACGATCGCGAATGGCATCACCTGCACGAGCCCCGCGCCCGCCGAGCTCATCACCTCCCGCGGGACGCGTCCCTGCTCCACCGCGTAAGAGAACATGACCAGCGCCCAGCTCGTGATCGCATACGCGAGCGCGGGGACGACACCGCCGACGAGCGCGACCGGCATGCGAAACCGGGCGAAGGACGGGATCGCCGCGTAGGTGGCGGCGGCCGCCAGGTTCCCGAGCCCGGCGACGCCGGAGTCGAAGGGCATCCAACCCCACGCCCGGCGGCTCAGGCCTCGCATCGACAAGCCCGCAATCGCACCAAGGATCAAGGGCCCGGCAAGGGAATTCTGGCCCTGAAAGACGACGACGCCGGTCATGCCGATCATGAACCCGGGAGACACGTCGATGCCGTTCGGCAGCTGCACCTTGCGGTGCGTGGAGTAGAGCGTCAAGGCGCCGAGAACCAACAGTGGCGAGAGCCCGGGGCGATCACCGGCGAGCAAGAGCGCGGCCGCGATCGCTGCGACCGCCGTGGCGAGGCAGCCGGCATACCACCAGAGCTTCGGAGGAAAGTCGTTCACGCGTCCACTACTTCGGCAAAACGCAACTGTCGGGAGAGGGGCGGCAAGGCCGCGGGTCGGGGATTGGCTAGCGACGGCTGATGTAGGCACCACCGCTGAGCAGTAGTGCAATCAGGCCGCCGCCCATCGCAGACACACGGAC
>DASQHW010000569.1:0-3681 GCA_035631895.1 Acidimicrobiia bacterium
GAAACGACGTCTGGTACCCGTGTTGGGCGCCATTTGCAGCGACGCGGGAGCGCGGCGGGCGCTCGACCTTTTCACCGGGACGACCCGCGTCGCCCAGGAGTTCAAGCGCAGGGGTGCGCACGTCACCGCCGTCGACACAGCCCGGTATGCCGAAGTGTTCGCGCAGTGCTACGTGGCCCTCGACGGAGACGCCGTCGACCACGATCAGCTCGCGGACGCGCTCGCGGATCTCGGCGCCCGGCCCGACGTGGACGGGTACGTGACCGAGACGTTCTGCGTTCGTTCGCGGTTCTTCCAGCCGCACAATGGCAGGCGCATCGACGCCATCCGAGAAGCGATCGAGCGCGACTACCGCGACTCCTGGCTCTACCCCGTGCTGCTGACGAGCCTGCTCGAAGCCGCCGACCGCGTCGACTCGACGACGGGCGTGCAGATGGCGTATGTCAAGCAATGGGCACCCCGGTCGTTCCAGTCCCTGACGCTTCGGGTTCCGGAGCTCGTCGCCGGGGAGGGTGTGGCACTCCGGGCCGACGCCCGCGAAGTCGCGAAGACCGGTGGAGCGTTCGACCTCGCGTACCTCGATCCGCCGTACAACCAGCACCGGTATTTCACCAACTACCACGTGTGGGAGACCATCGTGGCATGGGATGCACCTGACCATTACGGCGTGGCGTGCAAGCGGGTCGACGCGCGCGATCCGACGACCAAGAGCGTGTTCAATGAACGGCGGGCGATGCCCGGCGCGCTCGCGCAGGTCATCCGCGATGTCGACGCAGCGCTCGTCGTGGTGTCGTACAACAACGAAGCATGGATCACGATCGAAGAGTTGGAGGCGGCCTGTGCCGAGCGCGGCGGCGTCGTGCGCGTGCTCGCCTACGACTCGCGCCGCTACGTGGGCGCACTCATCGGCATCCATGATCCGAATGGCAAAAAGGTCGGCCGTGTCTCGCACGTGCGCAACGTCGAGTACGTCGTCCTTGCCGGAGAAGCCGAGCTCGTGGAGGGACTGTGCAGATCGCCGGCAATGTCGCACTCGTAACCGGTGCCGCGTCGGGTCTCGGGGCTGCGAGCGCGGCGCGTCTGCGCGCGGCCGGCGCCCGGATCGTGCTCGCCGACGTCTCCGACGTCGACGCGCCGGAGAACGATCGCTTCGTGCGGTGTGACGTCACGTCCGAGACGGACGTACAAGCAGCGGTCGAACAGGCGGCCGAGCTCGGGCGATTCGCGATATCGGTGCACTGCGCCGGTAGTGGGATCGCGTCGCGCACACTTGCCCGTGACGGCACGCCCCACGCACTCGATGCATTCCGGCGGGTCGTCGAGCTCAACCTCGTGGGCACGTTCAACGTGCTACGGCTGGCCGCGGCGCAGATGGCACACAACACGCCCGACGAGGGTGGAGAGCGGGGAGTGTGCGTGCAGACGGCGTCCATCGCCGGCTACGAGGGTCAGATCGGCCAGATCGCCTACGGATCGGCGAAGGCGGGGGTCATCGGCATGACCATCATCGCGGCACGTGACCTCGCCGCGGTCGGCATCCGGGTGTGCACGATCGCGCCGGGCACGATCGCGACGCCACCCATGCTGATGGTGCCGCCTGCCATGCGCGACGCGTTCGCCGCGAACGTGCCTTTCCCGAAGCGACTCGGCGAGCCCGACGAGTTCGCTGCGCTGGCGCAGCACATCGTCGAGAATCCGTACCTCAACGGTGAGGTCATCCGCCTGGACGGGGCGGTGCGCTTCTCGCCGAAGTAGCGCGCAAGCCGGCCGCGACCAGCCGCTGCACGATCGCGCGCGTCGGCACGACGCTCGCGCCGGCATCGACGGCACGTTGCCAGCAGGCTGCCGGGACGTCGTAGTGATCGCGATGGAAGCGCAGCGGCCGCCCGAGCGTCAACGCGGCGGCGAATGCGTGCAGCTCCTCGAACGACGTGTCGCTGACGAGATGTGCGAAACGTGCGTCGTCGGACCGGCGCCACCGCGGCTCGTCGATCAGGATCGCCATCGGGCGGCGACTAGGTGTAGCTGAGGTGGACGGCCGCTTCCGGCGTGAAGATCTGGAACGTGAACGACTCCTCCAGATAGAGGTGCACGTTCATGTCGTCGTGATCGAGATACCCGATGGAGATGTCCTGGCCGACGGTCAGCTCGTAGTCGCCACCGCGTAACGACAGCACAATCGCCCCGTCGACGGCCGGAGCCCACAACACCGGTCCACCGGCGATGAGCCGCAGATGCTCGAGGACGGGATAACCACCCATCTCCGTAGTCTCCACGACACCGGTGTAACAGCGTGGTCCGAGCGCAACCGCGTAGGGACCGGCGATGCCGATCGTCTGGAGCGTCGAAACCGCGCGGGCCACGCTCTGCGGATAGTCCCGGTAGTCGTCACTGATCTCGAGCTTGGCGTTCGGCGTACCCTCGGCGATGCCGGTGACCAGCGCGGCGCGATTGCCGAGGAACACCGCTTCGTCCTCTGCGATTGCAAGCCGCCGGGCAGCGTCGCGGACCGCGTCGATGTCGGCATCGCGCGCACCCCGGTCGATCGCATCCAGGGCGGTTCGATCGAGCCAGAACTCGGCCTGGTACTCGACGAGCGGCTGCACGGTGCGGATACGTGCGCGGATGCCGGCAGGTGCCTGGCTGACCTCGTCGACCCGGCCGCGTGCGACGGCGTCCTTGGTCCAGCCATCCGGGCCGGCGAAATCCACGAGCCGGCGCGCAGTGAGGAAGTGTTTCAAGGTGCGGGACGCTTCGGCGTCGATCTGGGCCCACGCACCGTCGGAGATCGGCGCGAGCTCGCGGCGAAGGTGGTTCATCGTGGCGGCTCCTTGCGCAGGTCTCCGACGGTGAGATCCGCCGGTGCGTCGCCGGCGGCGTCGGCTTCCTTCTCGATCTCGGTAATGGGTGCTTCTTTGAAGAGATACGTGCGGAGCACCTCGTCCCACTTCGCATCGTTGCGGCGAAGCCACTCGAGCGCCATCGCCGCGTGTTCCTTCTCCTCGTCGCGGTTGTGCGCGAGCACGGCACGCAGTTCTTCGTTCGCGGACGCGTCCACGCGCTGGTCGTACCAGTCGACTGCCTCGAGCTCTTCCTTCAACGACGTGATGGCGCGATGGCGCTCGAGAACTTCCTCCGAGAGCCGCTCGAGCGGCTCGTGGTAACCCTCGCTCGCCATGAAATCCTCCCGTCGTCGAAATCGGATACCGCCCACTGCCGCCTGGGTAAACGTCAGAGCAAGCGATTTACGCACGAGGAGGCTAGCGATGCGCGCATCGAAGACGCGAATGCCGCGCACACTCCGAAGTCGCCGGCCAAGGCGAGGCGAACGTACGCGGAGACGCTCGAATCGGCAGTGAAGACCTACGGCGGCAACGAGGAGCGGGCACACCGGGCGGCGTTTGCCTCGCTGAAGCATTCCTTCGAGAAGGTCGGCGCGTACTTCGCTCCCGACGGTGAGTACACGGACATGCCAACGCCGGCTGAAGACGTCGCGCGCGGGCCGGCGCAGATCGCCGCACGCCTCCGGCTCGGCCTCGACCCCCTGTCCGCGATCTCACACGACGTGCGCGCGATCGTGTGCGACGGAGACACCGTCGTCACCGAGCACGTCGAGCACTGGGAATGGCCGACCGGCGAGCGCGCCAGCCTGCCCTTCGTGTCCGTGCAACAGATCCGCAG
>DASQHW010000570.1:0-8798 GCA_035631895.1 Acidimicrobiia bacterium
GGATGACCCTTCAACGGCCGATCGTCGGCATGGCTGCCACGCCCGACAGTGGCGGGTACTGGCTGGTTGCGTCCGACGGCGGGATCTTCAGTTTCGGTGATGCCCGCTTCCACGGTTCGGCCGGCGGTTTGCGGTTGACGAGGCCGGTGGTCGGCATGGCGTCGACGCCGACTGGTCGCGGGTATTGGTTGGTCGCGTCCGATGGTGGGATCTTCGGTTTCGGTGATGCGCACTTCTACGGCTCGACGGGTGGCCTGGCGCTCCAGCGGCCGATCGTCGGCATGGCGGCCACGGCCGACGGCCGGGGCTATTGGTTCGTGGCGTCCGACGGCGGAGTGTTCAGCTTCGGCGACGCCCGGTTCTTCGGT
Source organism: Acidimicrobiia bacterium (assembly GCA_035631895.1). Classification (GTDB taxonomy): domain Bacteria; phylum Actinomycetota; class Acidimicrobiia; order IMCC26256; family PALSA-610; genus DASQHW01. Next base: position 369 of record DASQHW010000570.1, read on the forward strand.
GCGCTCGGTGTGCTGAGCCTGCAACAACCGATCGTCGGCATGGCGGCCACGACCACAGGCGGCCTCGGCGTGCTCGGCGCCCGGCGGCCGTAGGGATCGTCACCGTCATCGCGCGTCGTGCAGCCACCGGTGTGCCGGATCTTCGTGCATCGCAAGGCGCCTGGGCTTTCCCACGAGCGCCCACAGGTAGTAGAGGCGGTAGCCGGGTGCCGCGCACACGGGGTGATAGCCGCGCGGGATGCCGACGATCGCGCCGTGCCGCAGGAGTACCGCGCGCTCCCGACTCTTTCGGTCGTCGACCTCGCCCGACTCGGACTCGTAGAGGCCCTGGAAGCCGAAGCCTCCCGGCCGGTCGAAGCGGTAGTAATAGACCTCCTCGAGCGCGGGCTCCCCGTCGGTCCCGTCGTGCTTGTGCGGAGGGTACGACGACCATTGGCCCGGCTCGTTGAACGTCTCGCCGACGATCAACGCCTCCGCGTGCACGTTGTCGGCCGCGACATCGTGTACCTGCCGCAACCATCCCGGCGCGCCGCGCTCGTTCACGACGACGTCGGTGGGAGTGATGAACGCCGGCGCAGACCCGGCGGCCGCCAGTCCCGCATTTCGTGTCGCGGCGAGCGCGAGCTCCGTCTGCGAATGCGCGACGACGTCGACGCTGCTGCCGGCGGGCAGATACACCGCGGACGCGCGCGCGTCGAACACGTCGGTGCGGGTGGCGCGCACAGCATCCCATTCGACGTCGCCGGCGAGCAGCACGAGCACGGCCTCCTCGCCACCGGGAGGCGCGATCGTCGTGCTGCGTCCCTCCTCCAGGGTGGGGAGGTCGAGCTGTACGCGGTCGCCGCGGTAGATCACGCGGGACGGCGCAAGTGATCCTGGAGCGGTTTGAGCGACTTCTTGTCGCCTGCGAGCTCCAGCTCGGCGAACCGGTCGATGGCACGTTCGTGGTTCACGAGCGCATCGAGCGCGGGATCGGTCGGTGTGCCCGCGATCTCGCGCAGGCGGAGGAATTTCTCGAGGAACGGGGGGAGCGCCTCGCGCAATCCGCGTAGCAGCTCGTGCCAGTTCTCCGGATCGATGCCGGCCGCGAGCTGCGTGCCCTCCCTGCGCGAGAGCGCGGGGTCGGTGTGCAGGCCGGCGTCGGTCATGAGACGTCGCAGCGAAGTCGCAGTGCGCGCCTCGACGGTCTGCAACATGCGCAACTTCTCGCGCCGGTCCGGGTCGGGCTGCGCATCGGCGAGGGTGCCGAAGAACGCGTCCCCGAAGAGCTCGCCCTTGTAGGCGTCGAGCAGGAGATCGTCGTATTCGCTCATCTGCGTCGCACTCCTACGGCATGCGGGTGACCGGGCGGTGGCAATGGATGCCGGAACAGCGTCGCGGCGTTCTCGTGGCTGATGCGCGCGACCTCGTCGTCGGAAAGCCCGCCGAAGACCTCGCCGAACACCCGTTGCGTGTCGGGCCAGGTGCCGTCACCGTGCGGGTAGTCGGACTCGAAGGTGATGTGGTCGACGCCGATGGTGTCGCGTGTCGACAGCGTCGACGGGTCGTCGATCGTCGCGAACCAGAAGTTGCGGTGCAGCACCTCGGCGGGACGGAGGTCGCCCGGGAAGTAGTGGCCGTAGCCCGACCGGTCGACGATGTTCTCGAGTCGATCGTGCAGCATCGCCACCCACCCGATGCCGCCTTCGCTCATGATGATCTTCAGGTCGGGGTGCTTCACCGCGTACCCCGACCACAGCCACTCCGCGCACGCACTGAGGGAGAGCTGACCGAACAGCGTCGCGCCCAGCGGCACCATCGGCGCGCCTTTCGGCATGTCTGCGACGCCGGTCGAGCCGACGTGCAGGCAGATCACCGTGCCGGTGTCCGCGCACGCCTCGATGATCGGGTCCCACCACGGGGAGAAGATCGGCTCCATCCCGATGCGGTGCGGCATCTCGGGCAGCGTCACGGCCGTGAAGCCACGCGCCGCGTTGCGGCGGATCTCCCGCGCGCCCTCCTCGGCATCCGCGAGGTAGGTGATGCCCATCGGGACGATTCTCTCGGGATGTGCGGAGTACCAGACTTCGTGGAACCAGTCGTTCCATGCCCGCGTCACCGCCAGGCCGAGGTCCCGATCGCTGCAACGTGAGAACACCGAACCGCAGAAGCCGGTGATCTGCGACGGGAAGTTGACCGACGCCCACACGCCGTTGATGTCCATGTCGCGGACGCGTGCGTCGATGTCATAACACCCTGCGCGCATCTCCTCGAACCGCGTGGGCTCGACCTTCCAGTCCTCGCGCTTGCGTCCGACGACCGCGTTGAGGCCGACCTGGAAGAAGATCTTCCCGTCGAAGTGCCACACCTCGTGACCTTCTTCGGTTTCGACGACGCGAGGGGCCTGTTCCTGCAAGTTTGCGGGGAGGCGACCCTCGAACATGTCGGGCGGCTCGACGAGATGGTCGTCGGTCGAGAACAACGTGTATTGGATCGGGCGCGGCTCCGGGTCGTCCTCGAGCCCGTGCGTCTCGCTCTTGCGCCAGTTGAGCTTGATCGTGTCTGCCATCTCGCCTCCGGAGCACCCAGGCTAAGCCTCGAGGGACTTCCGTACCCACTGCTGGAACGCGGCCACGCCGTTCTCGTGACGCGGGCTCAACACACCGGTGTCGTACACGCCCGACTCCAGGTTCCGCTGCACGGCTTCGCAGATGTCGCGGTCCTCGTCCATGATCTCGCAACCGAGGCGCACGACCTCGGCGTTCTCGGCACGGGCGTCGAGATCGCGGAAGAAGTAGTCGTACACGACATATGTGTCCGACGGGCCCACGGGAACGAACCGCTCGACGTTCATGCCTCCCGGATACACGTTGAGCGCCAGGTTCGGGTATCGCCACAACCACCTGCCGGCGTTGATCGCGCCGTCGCGCGCGGGCGCCGAATGCTCGCAGAAGTGGTCGCCCACCTCGACGCGATACTCCTTGGCGACGATCTCGCGATTCAGCTCGGGGTGCACCAACGGCACGTGGTACCCCTCGCCGTAGTTGTCGCAGTACACCTTCCAGTTCGCGGCAACACGGTGCACGAGCCGGTGGCTGTACGTGAACGCTTCGAGCGGTTGATCCGCAGCCGCGTCGAAGAACGCACCGTGGTCCTCCGCCAGCGGACGCGCGTCCTCGTCGAGGTTGACGAACACGAGGCCGCGCCACTCGTCGACGCGCACCCGCAGGAGCCCGAGCGCGTCGAGGTCGAGCGTCTCGTCGCCGAAGTCGCGTGCGGCGCGCAGGCACCCGTCCAGTCCGTATGCCCAACCGTGGTAGCGGCAGACGAAGCTCGCCGCGTGTCCACGATCGTCGGTCACCAGCGGTCCGGCCCGGTGACGGCAGACGTTGTGGAAGGCGCGCAAGGCGCCGTCCTCCTGCACGGACACGACGATCGTCCAGCCGGCGAAGTCGTGTCGCACGTAGTCACCCGGCCGGCGCAGGTGCGCTCGAAAGCCCGCGAGCTGCCACTGCCGGGCGAAGACGGCCCGGCGCTCCTGCTCGTACACCGACGGGTCGGTGTACATCGTGGCCGGGAGCGTCGACGTCACGACGTGATCTCGATCACGGTCGGCCGCCGGTCGTTCGGCGCGATCTCACGCTCCGGTCCGTCGAGGTGCAACCTCGCGACGAGGTCGCCGGCCATGACGCACACGCTGCCCGGTTCGATCACCAGGCGCATGTCCTCGTCGTAGTACGCGAGCAGGGTTGGATCGACGGTGAATCGCACCGTCGAAGACTCGCCCGGTGCGAGGTCGAGCCGCACGAACCCGGCGAGCTGACGATTCGGACGCGCGACCCGTGCGACCTCGTCGCGCAGATACAGCTGCACGACGTCCGTACCCGCGCGAAGCCCGGTGTTGGTGACGCGCACACTGACGTCGAAGCAGTCGTCGGTTCCGGCCGCGCCGTCGACGCGGAGATCTGCGTATGCGAACGTGGTGTAGGAGAGCCCGAAGCCGAACGGATAGAGCGGTGACGCGGGGCCGTCGACATAGTCGCCGTAGATCATGCTGCGACCGCCACCGGCACGCGTGTCGTGGTGCACCGGCACCTGGCCGGCCGAGCGCGGCAACGAGATCGGAAGGCGGCCCGACGGCGACGCGATGCCGTACAAGATGTCGGCGATCGCCGCGCCGCCCTGCTCGCCCGGGAGCCATGCGTACAGCAATGCGGACGCGCGCTCGCTGATCCATCCGAGCGCATGCGGACGGCCGCTGAGCACGACGACGATGGTCGGCGTTCCCGTCGCGACGACCGTTTCGACGAGTTGCTGCTGCGCGCCGGGCAGCGCGAGATCGGTCACGTCGCGGAACTCGCCGCTCGTGCAATTCGGCATGAGACCGGAGCGCCCGCCGACGACACACACGGCGACGTCGGCGTCGCGCGCGACTGCCGCGGCCTCGCGGAGGCCCGACGTGTCGGTGCTGCGAATCCCGCAACCCCTGGCGTACATGACCGAACCGGCGACGGCCCGGATGCCGGCGAGCGGCGTCACCGATTCGGGATAGTACGGACCCGCGGCGAATCGTCCCGGCGTTTCCACGAGCCGTCCGGCGTCGTCGCGCGGCTGCACGATCTCGGTGTGCGCGGGGTAGGAATAGTCGCCCTGGAGGAGCCGCACGTCGTCCGCGCCGGGACCGATCACGGCAACACGCGTGTCGCGGGCAAGCGGCAGCACGCCGTCGTTGCGGAGGAGCACGAGGGACTTCACGGCGGCTTCGCGCGCGAGCGCCCGATCGGAGTCCCGGCCGTACATGCCCTCCGTCGCCGCCTCGTCGACGAATGGATCGTCGAACAGCCCCAGCTGGTCCTTCAGGTGCAGCACCCGCCGCACCGAGCGATCGACGAGTGCCACGTCGATCGTGCCGGCGTCGACGCATGCCTTCAACGGCGCGCCGTAGCAGTCGAGCTGCGGCAACTCCATGTCGAGACCCGCTTCGAGCGCGCGCTGCGCGACCTCTTCCTTCGTGGCCGCCACGCGGTGATGGCTCATCAGCAACTCGGTCGTGGAGTAGTCGGCGACGACCGCGCCCCCGAAGCCGAGCTCACCGCGGAGCAGGTCGTGCAGAATCGCGCGAGAGCCACCGCACGGCAGTCCGTCGACGGAGGAGTACGAGTTCATCACCGTCGACAGGCCGGCTTCCGCGATCGCAGCCCGAAACGGCTCGGCGTACACCTCCCGGAGCTCGCGCGGACCGAGGTGCACGGGGGCGTGGTTCAAGCCGCCCTCGGACATCGCGTAGCCCAGGAAGTGCTTGCCCGTCGCGGCGACGCCTTCGCGCAGGTCGCCTTGCACGCCACGCACGTACGCGACGCCGAGACGGCTCACCAGGTAGGGCGACTCGCCGTAGGTCTCCTCCACCCGGCCCCAACGCGCGTCGCGTGCGACGTCCAGGACCGGCGCCAAGGTGTGGCGTGCGCCGGTCGCGACCATCTGCGCACGAATGACGGTGCCGATGCGCTCGAGCAGCTCCGGATCCCATGCCGACGCGAGCCCGATCGCCTGGGGGAATTGCGTTGCGTCGCGTGCGCACAGCCCCGCGGTGCTCTCCTCGTGCACGATCGCAGGGATTCCGAGGCGCGTGTGGTCGACGAGATAGCTCTGGATCGCGTTGGCGAACTCGGCACGTTCTCGCGGGCGCAAGCCGGTCGTCGCGCCGATCCTCGTGATCTCACCGATGCCGTGCGCCAACCAGCGGTCGGCCGCGACGGGGGAGAAGCCGTCGCCGCGGATCAGTGCGCTGCACCACACGCAGCCGAGCTGCGCAAGCTTCTCGTCGAGCGTCATGCGCGCGAGCAGCGCGTCGAGATCGGTCACCGGGCAATACTGCACGATCCGGCGAACAGCACGCCGTGTGACGGATCCCGACGCGCTGGGCCGCGCCGTGCGATGTCAGTTGCGGATCCACTCCGCGTCGATCACCAGCTTGATCTTGTCGCCGACGACGACGCCGCCGGTTTCCAGAGCGAGGTTCCACTCGAGGCCCCACTCCTTGCGGCTCACCTCGGTCTCGGCGCTGAAGCCGATCCGGGTGTCGCCCCACGGCGAGGTCTGGGTGCCGAGGTACTCACCTCGCAACGACACCGGCCGGGTGACACCACGGATCGTCAGGTCGCCGCGCAGTGTGAACTCGCCGTCGCCGTGGTCCTCGACGCCCGTCGAGCGGAACGTGGCGTAGCGATGCGTCTCGGTGTCGAAGAAGTCTGCCGACCGGAGGTGCTCGTCGCGCTTGGGGTCGCCGCTCTCGACCGCTGCGACGTCGATCGTGGCCTCGACCGACGAAAGGCTCGCGTCCTCACCGACGACCAGACGGCCCTCGCTGACGGGGAAGCGGCCGCGCACCTTGGTCACCATCAGGTGGCGGGCAGTGAACGCGACATAGGAATGCGTCGGGTCGAGCGCGTACGTGCCGGCGTCGGGAACGTTCCGGACATCGGGCTGGAGGTGGGTGCTGGCCATGGGGGTCTCCTTGCGGGTCTGATTCCGGGGGGAATCTTGCGGACTCAAACGTTGCTCTCGCAACTATATCCGGAAATGCTTGCGGACGCAAGAAAATTCCGAGTATCATCACCGGGTGAGCGACACCGCCGTGCTCTGGCTGACCGACCCGGAGATGCGGGCGTGGCGCGCCCTCGTCCAGTCGACGACCGGGCTCCTGGCCATCCTCGACAACGAGCTGCAAGCGGCACACGGCCTGTCGCTCGGCGACTACGAAGTGCTCGTACACCTCTCGGAGGCGCCCGATCGCTCGCTGCGGATGAGCGAGCTTGCCGGGCGGCTGCACCTGTCGCCCAGCGGGATCACGCGCCGGATCGACGGGCTGGTCCGGTCCGGCCTCGTGGAGCGCCGGCAGTGCCCGTCCGATCGCCGCGGCTCGAACGCGTTCATCACCGACACCGGGATCGAGACGCTGCGCCGCGTCGCGCCGACACACGTGCGAGGGGTACGCGAGCACTTCGTTTCCCGGTTGACCGAGCGGCAGCTGGCGAACCTTGCGTCCGCCCTCTCGAGTGTCGAGATCGACCCGGCCGGTGCCGCCGGCGGCTGCGACGGCGCGCCGTAGTCAGTCGTCGGAACCGACCACCTGCACCGCGCCGAGCGGTTCCTCGGGGTTCGCGTCGACGATCCGTTCCGGGTCGAGGCCCGCTCGCACCCGCGCGAGTGCCGATCGCCCGTCGGTCCACTCCGCGGCCGCGACCGAGATCATGGTCCCGTCCGCGGCGTACAACATGAACACGTCGTCCGCGAAGCGCAGCGCGGCCACGCAGTCCCGAAAGCGCACGGTGAGCTGCTCGTCGGCGTCGACGAACGTGACGCCCTCCGCGCCGACGACGAGTCGCACGTTGTCGGCGGGATCGTCATCGGTAGTTGCCGCGCTGTACGCGAGACCGACGACGGGCGAGGCGCTCGTCGGTGTCAGCATCGAGAACCGCGGATCGATGAGCTCGGCACCTTCGGGGACGACCACGATCGCCTGCCGGCGCATCGCTTCGACGACATTCGCGACTTCGATGGCCGACACGGAGTGGACGTGCGCGAGGAACTCCTCGACCGTACGAGGACGATCCGTCAGCAGCTCGTGCCACGCGAGCATCGCGCCGACGCCCGGTGTCGCCGAAGGATCGTTCGTCCAGCGGTCGAATTCCGCGATGCCCGCGGCCAGCGCATCGGGGCTCGGCGCATAGTCGGCCAGGTCGTCGATGCTGCCGAGCAGCGCCTCCACACCGTCGTCGACACGCGGTCCGACGTCGATGCGGAAGTCGGTGTAGTCGAACTCGGGTGCCCACGGATTGATGTTCGCCTCACGCTCGGCGAGCGTCAGGCCCGTTGCTTCCGCCCGCCGCCGGATGTCGGCCTCGACGACGCGATCCGCGACCTTCGCGGCATCGCTGCCCGGCATGACCGACGAGAAGTACACGAACGGTCGCCACGCCCGGCCGATCCAGTCCTGCGGGCACCACGCCGGCAACAAGATGTTCGTCGGCGTGGGCCGCGGCGGAGGGACGCGCGCACCGGCCGGGAGCCCGAGGCGCGGTTGCCCGAGTGGTGCCGTCGAGAAGACGATCGCATTCGAACGGTTGTACCGCAGCGACACCCACTCGTTCACCGTGGTCCCCGTGGTCCGGAGCAGGCCGAGGCGGGGGAAGCCGCCCAAGCCGTAGCTCTGCGCGCCGAAGCGAACACCGAGAATCGTGACCGGCGGTTGCAGCGGTTTCGTCTTGGGCTCGTTGAGGATCGTGTCCGCGAGGTCGATGGCATCGTCTTCGGACAGCGCACGCAACGCCGCGCACACCGACGTCAACGCGTGCGTCACTTCGGACAGCTTTCCGCTCGTGAAGAAGATCGTCGAAGTCTCGTGAACGATCCAACTCATCCCTTCGACGTCGACTGCCGCGAGTTCCGCGA
>DASQHW010000571.1:0-5352 GCA_035631895.1 Acidimicrobiia bacterium
CTCGGAGCACCACGGCCTCGACGACGGGTGGTGCCCGGCGCCACTGACGATGGCCGCGGCCGTGCTGGCGCGCACCGAGCGCGCGCGTGTGATGGTGAGCGCGTCGATCCTGCCCCTGCACGACCCGATCCGCATCGCCGAGCAGATCGCAGTGCTCGACAACGCCTTTCCGCGGCGGCTCTGGATCGTGTTCGGTGCGGGCTATCGCGCGGAAGAGTTCACGATGGCGGGCGTGGACCATGCCGGGCGCGGTCGCATCCTGGAGGAGCACGTCGCGGCCGTGGTCGAGGCACTGCAGGGCGATCCCTTCGAATGGCAGGGACGCACGGTTCGTGTGACGCCGAAGATGCAGAGTGACCCTCGTCGTATGTTGTTCGTCGGCGGCGGCGTCCCCGCCGCGGCGCGGCGAGCGGCACGGTTGCGCCTGCCGATGTTCCCGATGAACGCCGACCCTGCCGTGCGCGAGGCCTATTTCGACGAGGCACGGCGTGTCGGGTTCGACGGCGGCACGTTCGTCGAGCCGAGTGGACCGACGTTCGTGTACGTCGCCGACGACCCGGAACGCGCGTGGGAGGAGATCGGCCCGTACGTGTTGTACGAGGTGCAGACCTATACCTCGTTCCAGACGCCCGGCCAGCACTCGTTGCCCGGCGTCCATGCCGAGGCACTCGAAGACCTCAAGCGTTCCCCGCAGTACGTCGTCGGCACGCCGGAGGAGGTCCTCGCCCGGTTGCAGGCACTGCCGCCGACGGCGGGCGTGGTCTGCAATCCCCTGGCGGGTGGCCTTCCGCCCGCGCTTGCGTGGCCCAGCCTCGACCTGCTCGCCGCGAAGGTGCTGCCGCATCTCCGATAGTGACCGTCGCCTCTGGTCACGCGCGGCATTTGGGCGTAGCTTCTGGTTCCCGCGATCGGAGGTCGACGATGGCCCGCTACCGCCGCTTCGACGACATCGGCCAAGCCGGATCGACTGCGACGACACCGGCACACGGACTCGACGACGTGCGTATGCGCAGGGCCGGTCTCAAAGCCGCGTTGAGCGGGCTCGAGATCGCGCTCGCCGCCCCCGCGCCGCATCGGTTGACGTGGGTGAACGGCGTGCGAGAGGCACTCAACGGGCTCCACGAGGTGTGGACCCGTCACGTCGTCGGGACGGAGGCGCCCGGCGCGTTCCTCGACGAGCTCGTCGCCGAGGCGCCGCGGCTCGCGACGCCCGCGTCACGGCTGCGGCGGGAGCACAGCGAGATCCTCGCGACGATCACGCGGGCCGAGAAGCGCCTCCTGACGCCGCCCGCGGACGAGCACGACTACGACCGCTGGGTCGACGAGATCCGCACCGATCTGACCGCCTTGCTCGTGGCGCTCGCCAAGCACCGTCAGCGCGGCGCCGACCTCGTCTACCAGGCCTACGACGTCGACATCGGCGGCGGTTACTAGTACCGCGTCACCTTCGGTAGAGGGGGCCGCCGAGGACTTCGCAAGCGGTACGGAGCCGGCGGCTCAGGACTTGGGCCGGTCGGGCGCGGCATGATGGCGACCGCATGGGAGCTGGGATGCGCCGTACGGCGACGGTCACCGTGTTGTTCTGCGATCTCGTCGGGTCGACCGAGCGGCAGCGCCGGCTCGGTGACGACGCCGCCGACGAGTTCCGAAACCGCTTTTTCGGCGCGCTCGCCGATGTCGTGCGCGAGACCGACGGGGAGCTGGTGAAGAACACCGGCGACGGTCTCATGGTGGTCTTCCGTTCCAGCGCCGTCGACGCGGTCACCGCGGCGTCGCGGATGCACGACCAGGTCGAAGCACTCGACGCCGAGGACCCTGCATATCTTCGCGCGGGAATCGCCGCGGGAGAAGCGGCCTTCGAAGACGACGACTGGTTCGGTATGCCCGTCGTGGAAGCGGCGCGCCTCTGTGCGGCTGCGGCGGACGGCCAGACACTGGTGAGCGAAGTGGTGCGTTCGCTCGTCGGCTCGCGCGGCGGCCACCAGTTTCGCAAGCTCGGCGCGCTCTCGCTGAAGGGGCGCGGCGCGCCGGTGCCGGCCGCGGCAGTGATCCGCACCCCCGTCGCGGCCCATGTCGTGGCGCCGACGCCTCATCGTCGGCGCGTCTGGCCGATAGTGGCGGCCCCCATCGCAGTGGCCGCGGCGGGTGTGGCGCTCGCGCTCGTGGTGCGCAGCGGCTCGGGGAGCGCCCGGAGCACGCCGGCCGCGCGTGGGTACGTGCCGCGCTATGAGGTGACGGCCTGCTCGCGGGATCAGATGAGCATGGTGCCGGACGGCACGTGCGGCGACCTGGTCGTGCCGCAGGACCGCACCAAGCCGAACGGGCGCTGGCTCCGGCTTCCTGTGTGGCGCGTGCCGGCTCGGGCGCCGGGAGCCCGGGCAACCGACCCGACGATTGACGTCGGCGCGTTCGGCATTCTCGAGGACCCGGCCAAGTCGCCCGCCCGCGATCACTCCGCGCTCGTGCTGTTCGGGACGCGAGCGTCGGACAAACCCGACGCGGCGATGGCGTGCCCCGAGTTCGACCCCACCGCCGCCGACCTTCTCGGCGGACCGTTCCACAACGCAGCGACGGCGGCACGCGGCGCGGCCGCGTTGAAGGCATGCTCCACCCGACTCACGAAATCGGGCATCGATCTCGCTCGGTACACCTATGTCGATGCCGGTGACGACGTCGTCGACCTCATGCGCGCGTTGCACTTCGATCACGTCAACCTTGGCGCAGAACTCGACGACATCCAGGCCGCGTTCGAAGTCGCGCGCGTCGCGCCAAGAGCCGTTCGTACCCTCACGCTCCAGAACCCCATCGCGGCCGGATTCGGTGGAGACGCCGACCCCGTTGCCGAGCTCACGCGGGCGTTCGATCATTACGTCACGCTGTGCCACGCCGACCCGAAATGCGCCGCGGCGTATCCCGATCTCGAAGCCAAAGTTCGCGGCAACGACCGCACCTACGATCACCACCCCACCACCCTGGACGTCACGGCAATCGGGCGTCACGTCCGTGTCCGACTGGACGCCGACCACACGATCGGGGCGATCGCGAACGCCCTCGGCGACCGGGCTGCGGTTGGCCTCCTCGCCGCCGGTATCACCGCACCACCCCCCGCCCTGGTGGCGCAGCTCATCGCCGCGTACGACTTCCCGTGGGTGCTCCCGCACTATCCGCTCGCGACATACCTCTCGACCACGTGCAGCTACGACAACTACACGCTTTCCGCGGCCCGTGACCTCTCGAGACAAACACGTCCGGAGCTGGCCGGAATCGACGATGGAACGCTGCAATGGGAATGTGCCGCCTGGCCCGTCCCCCAGGGACCCGACCCGATGTTCACCGACTTCGTCAGCGCCGTTCCGGTCCTCATCGTGCAAGGTGACCTGTCGTACACATCGACGCCCGAAGGAACCGCGCACCTGCAAAGCGGCCTCTCGAACTCGACGCTGCTGCTGTTCTCGACGCTCGGGAACGGCACCGGCGGATCCGGGTTGCTCGCCGACGGCGTACCCAAGTGTCTCAACGACCTCCGGCGCACCTTCCTGACAGATCCCGCCCGCCATCTCGATGCAGCCGGATGCACCAAGCAGAGTCCGCCGATCGATTTCGTCACCTCATCCCACTGAGCACGCACCTCGACATCAGCGGCGGAATTCTTATTTGCTCGTGTTCCAGGACCCTGACCGAACCTGTTGACGCTCCTCGGCGCGTCCTCCGAGCTCTCGCGCCCGCGGCACGGTCTCGTCACGCGCTCTCTTCCTCGTAGAGCGCTTCGCCGCGTCGCAGTCGCGCCGCGATGCGCACGACGGTGGGGAGCTCGCGACGGGTCGGTGTGTGGGCGGCGAGGAAGCGGGCCACCCCGACGAGCACGAGCGCCGACTCCTCCGAGCCCTCCGGCCATGCACACGCCTGCCGCACGCCGGCCTCGACCGTCTGGAACCAGTGGAATTCCGCGTCCTCGACGAGGAGGGCGTGGCCGAGGGCCGCGATGAGGTCGGCGCGTGATCCACCGCCGCGCAGGAACCCGTACGCCTCGTTGCCCGCTTCGTCGATCATTCCCTGGACGTCGAAGCAGTGCGCCAACGCCTCGAGGGACCCGGATGTTGCCGCCGGCGGCCGTGCGGCGGGCACGTTGAGGAAGCGGTCGAGATAGATGCGCAGCGCGGCGTGCACGCAGCCTCGCCGCAGCTCGGGAGTGGGGTTGCGGCTGAGGGCCTGGTGCAAGGCGTTGGCGGCGGTGAACGAATGGTGGACGGTGTCCCAGTCGCCGTGGTCGTTCTGCACATGGAAGCGCACGATCCGCAGCGCTGCCGCGTACGCGAGCGCACGTCCGAGCTGCTCATCGGTCGCGCCCGCCTCGTGTGCTCGGACGAGCGAGTCGGTGACCTCGATCGGGTCGTCGGCGAGCAACTCCCACGCGAGGCCGCCGGCGTCGACGTCGTTGTCCCGCGTCGCCGGCGCGGTCGGCGCGGGCCCCATGCGAAGGGAGGTCTCGGACGCGAGCCGTACCAGGTCGTGCGGGTGGCGCCACTCGGAGAATTCCTCGGAACGCTGGGCTGCCGTCGTCTGGAGCACGAGCGTCGGCAGCACTTCCGACGCCGCCTCGACGCCGAGGTGGTCCAACGCCTCGAACGCCTTGTTCGTGAAGTCCATCGTGTGGCCGCCGTCGATGAACACGTGATCGGTGACCGCCGCGAACATCATCGCCTCGACGTGTTGCAACCCGGGTGCCGACAGCGCGGTCTCGAGCGTGCGCTCGGCCGAGTCCGACGAACGCGTGTCCACGAATCGCCGGTACCACGACGCGAGCCGCTCGACAGGCACGTCCCCGGTCGGCAGTGCGCTGACCGGGAACCGGGGCGCGTGGTTCAGCGTGTCGCGCGACACGAACGCGAGCCCGTGCGTGAGTGCGAGGACGCGGTCGTCTGCGCCGAGATGCGGGAGCAGGTTGGCCATCGCGACGAGCACGGTCAGGCCCGCGCCCCATCCGGTGTTGCGATACGCAGTACCGAATCCGACACCGGTGCGCACGATCTCGGCGGGCTCGACGCCGGCTTCGAGCAGCCCGAGCACCGATTTCGCGATCACGAGCGTGATGCCGTCCTCCAAGCCCTCGCGCAGTCGGGTTTGCAAGTGGCCGACCGGGTCGGTCTCGGTACGGGCGCGCACGAACACGTCGCCGTCGCGCACGTCGGTGTCGAAACCGCGAGCGTCGTCGGCCCACAGGTCGAGCGTGCAGCCGGAGACCAGGTCGAAGCGGGCGTGGTGCCAGTGACAGGTGACGAGCCCCGACTCGACCGTGCCCTGGTGCAGCGGGAACCCGAGATGCGGGCATCGATCCTCGATGGCGTACGCATG